>JAFTXB010000180.1 GCA_017461825.1 Clostridia bacterium | reverse complement strand
GGGAACTTTTGAAAAAGTTCCCCAAACCCCTCAAAACTTTCAAAAAAGGGGTTATTTAGATATGGCGGAGTGTCTCTGCCTCGTTCCGAAGTTTAGGGCAAAAGTTGGCGTGATTTGTGCGCTGACCGAACAATAGCTCCCACAGATTTTTCGTTCACCGATGTTAGTTGTATGAATAATTAACGCACCCATTTTGTAGGGGAGGGGCTTGCTCCTCCCGAAAACAAACGCATACCACCACATAAACGGCAAACGAATAAACTTTGTAGGGGACGGCGCCTCGACGTCCCGTTACGATGGATTTATAGCCACATCATACGATATACACGTTTGTTTACGGGCTGTCGAGTTCTCACTGTGGCTCGGTCACACTCGCGTTCTGAAATCACACCGTGATGTCATTCATTACGCTCGTGTCGCTTCGCTACGCCAGCCCCTACAAAAAGCAAACGCATACCGCAATACAAACGGACGTGCGATGCATGCCCATACAAATGCCATACAATATGGCTCCACACTCTCTAAAAAATTCCCCCAAAAACCCTTTTTTGTAAAAGGTTTTGGAGATGGGGGTGTGGGGGAAGGTCCATTTTCAGTTTAAAGGTCCTTACCCCACGAAAAAAACATAAACAAAAAAGGAGAAACACAATGTCAAGAATTATTTTGAATGAAACGTCTTATCACGGCGCGGGCTCGATCAAGGAGATCGTAGGCGAGGTAAAGAACAGAGGTCTTTCGAAGGCGCTTGTTTGCACCGACCCCGATTTGATCAAGTTTGGCGTGGCAAAGAAGGTACTTGATGTACTGGACGGCGCGGGACTGCCTTACGAGGTCTTTTCGGACATCAAGGCAAATCCCACGATCGAAAATGTACAGAACGGCGTTGAAGCTTACAAAAAGAGCGGCGCGGACTATCTCATTGCCATTGGCGGCGGCTCGTCCATGGATACCTGCAAGGCGATCGGCATCATCATTGCAAACCCCGAGTTTGCTGATGTAAGAAGCCTCGAGGGCGTAGCACCCACCAAAAATCCGTCGGTTCCGATCATTGCCATCCCCACCACGGCGGGCACAGCAGCCGAGGTCACCATCAACTACGTCATCACCGACGTGGAAAAGAAGCGCAAGTTTGTTTGCGTGGACGTGCACGATATTCCCGTGGTTGCCATCATTGACTCCGACATGATGAGCACCATGCCCAAGGGTCTGACCGCAGCAACGGGTATGGACGCTTTGACGCACGCAATTGAGGGTTACATCACAAAGGGCGCGTGGGAAATGACCGATATGTTCCACCTCAAGGCGATCGAGCTGATCGCAAAGAGCCTGCGCGGCGCGGTTGCAAACACGCCCGAGGGCAGAGAGGGCATGGCATTGGGACAGTACATTGCCGGCATGGGCTTCTCCAACGTAGGACTTGGCATCGTGCACTCGATGGCTCACTCGCTGGGCGCTGTTTACGATACTCCCCACGGTGTTGCAAACGCGATCCTGCTCCCCACCGTTATGGAATACAACGCACCCGCAACGGGTGAAAAATACCGCGACATTGCAAAGGCAATGGGCGTTGAGGGCACCGAAAAGATGACGCAGGAGGAATACCGCCGCGCGGCTGTTGACGCTGTAAAGCAGCTTTCGGCAGACGTTGGAATTCCCGCCGACCTCAAGGACATCGCAAAGGAAGAGGACATTCAATTCCTCGCCGAATCGGCAATGGCAGACGCATGCCGTCCCGGAAACCCCAAGGATCCCACTCTGGAGGACATCATCGCGCTTTACAAAGCGTTGCTGTAAATTCATAAATTTAGGGAGACCGCTCCGGTATGGTGCGGTCTCCCATTTTGTTTATTAAATTTCAAACGTCAGCGCAGCGGAGGTAAGCCCCTCGGAGGTGGCGTAGACCTTGCAGGTGCCGGATTCGGCGGCAAGCTTGAGCGCAACGCCAACACGTCCCATCCACATTTTGCGATCGGGTGAAAAGATGGAAACATGGTCATTTACCGCGCCGCCCGTGGAATAGACCTTTGCCGCGCCGCCCGCCATAAAGGAGACGGTGGGGCAGGCATCGGGCACTTCAATGCCGTTTTCGTCAAGGGCTACGCAGGTCACAATGGCGGTATCTCCGCAACGGACATCCTCTGTGTCAAGGATCAGCTTGAGCGATGCGGCTTTTCCCGTGGTTACGCGCACGTCGGTTGCAAGCACCTCACCGTTCTTTCCGGCGCGTACCTCTAATTTGCCTGCGGCATAAGGAACGCTCCATTCACCGTGTCCAAAGCGCTCGATCTCCACCTTCCCCATGCTGACGCCGTTGAGGAAGAGCTCGGCTTCGGGCTGATTGGTGTAGGCAAATACGCGAATCGGCTCGCCCTCGCGGCCTCGGAAATTCCAATGGGGCAGCAGATGCACCATCGGCTCATCCGACCAATGCGAGCGGTTTTGATAGAAGGCGTCCTTTTTTTGCAAATAAAGGTCGATCGCACCGCTTTGCGAGCAGAGACGCGGCCACATAGCCTCGCCGCGGTACTCAAAGCCCGTCCACTGGTAGCCGCCCATCATCCAAGGATAGGACATCAGGCGTTTCCAGGTGTTTTCACGGCTGATAAACGCCGTGTTGGTATCGTGATCGTAGGCGTTGATAAATCCACGCATGGGATCGTCGTCGTAATACCAGCCGCGCGTGGTTCCCGTGGCGCCGCATTCGGACGACACAAAGGGCTTGTGCGGTGTTTTGGCGCGGATGTTGTCGATGTGCTTCCAAAGGTAGTTGGTTCCAACCACGTCCACCTCATCGAATACGATGGCGGCAGAGTGTGTAACGGCGGTCATAACAGGGCGCGAGGAGTCCAGCTTTTTGACCAGCGGCACCAGCGAGCGGCAAATGCGAACGCCCTGCTCGGTGCAGGCGTGCGGCTCCTCGTTTCCGATCGACCAAAAGATGACCGACGGGCGGTTGCGATCGCGGCGGACGAGGGTGGAAAGCTGCTCCTTGCCCTCATCGGTAGACTCAAACCAGCGAGTTTCGTTCATCACGATAAACCCGTTTTCATCCAGGGCGTCCATCATGGCCTCGGAATGCGGATAGTGTGCCGTGCGGTAGCCGTTGGCACCCATCTCACGGAGCATTTTAACACGGTAGCGCTGAATGTTATCGGGCACGGCTTTTCCGGTATAGCCGCAGTTTTCGTGCGCGCATACGCCCTTGATGGTGTAGTTTTTGCCATTGATAAACAGCCCTTCGTCCTTGTCAACGCGAATGACACGGAACCCAAAGCGTGTTTCGTAAACGTCTGTGACGCGTTTCCCGCAATAGACCGTCACACGCACCGTGTGCTGATAGGGGTCATCGGGCGACCACAGTCTGGGAGAGGTCACGTCGAGATTGCAGGTAAGCGTACTTTTTTCGCGCCACGGGATCAGACGGGCGGCAGATGCCTCTGCCAGCACCTGTCCGTCGGCATCAAGGAGCTCGCACAAAACACGCACGCTTTTGCGAGTTTGCGTATCGTTGCGGACCGTCACCTCGGTGGCGGCGCGCCAATTCGTTTCGGAAAGCTGCTCGGGGCGTACGTAAGCCCCCCACAGATCAACGGCAACGGGGTCGGTCTTGATCAGCCATACGTGGCGGTAAATGCCCGCACCCTCGTACCACCAGCCCTCGTGCTGCTCGGTGTTTACGTAGACCGAAATAACGTTCTCCTCGCCGTATTTTGCCATGTCGGTAATATCGACCTCAAACGGCGTATAGCCGCAGAAATTGTGCTTTAGGAGACAGCCGTTGAGCATGACGGTTGCATAGGTGGCAACACCGTCAAACAAGAGCGTCAAACGCCGTCCCTTGTCCTCGGCAGGCAATTCAAAACGCTTGACGTACCATGCGTTGTCGTATTTGCAAAATCCCAATGCCTGATTGTAAGCGGGATCGGGCTCGTCCCCCGCCATATAGTCGTGCGGAAGCTCCACCGCCTGCCAGTTTTCGGATTTAAACTCCTTTTTGCTGGTGGCAAAGAGATGCCCATCGGTAATATGATAATTTTGCGCTGCGGGACCGATCAGATAGCGCTCGGTCTTGGCACTGCGATAAGCGATCGTTTTGTGCGTGGGCCACTCGGGCTTGAGATCGCCGCGGTGGAACATCCACCCACCGTCAAATAACAGCTTTTCTCTCATGGCTTTACTCCTTTTGAGCAAATTTTTCTCGTACTGTGTCTATTTTAAAACAAACGCCACCGATTTTCCATGTACGATTTGACTTTGTTGGTTGTATAAAACGATTGAATAAAGAGGTGACACCTTTTATGAAAGTTTTGAGGGGTGTGGGGAACTTTTAATAAAAGTTCCCCACAAAAACGCGCCCCTACTTTTCTGCGAGGTCGATCCCATAGGCGATCGAAAACAGCGTGTTGATGCGGTCGGTCTGCCCTGTGAGGTGGAGGTATCCGAAAAGCGTTTCCATGCCTGTGGCGGTGCGGTATTCGCTAACCGATGCGCGCTTTGGAACGCTGGAATGTCCCATATTTCTGCCGCGGCGAAAATATGCCGCTTCTTCGTCGGTGAGGTGCGGCAGAATGTGTTTCATCGCCTCGGCTTGCATGGGTGCCCTAACGTAGTCCAAAGCTTTTTCATTAAGATGCGCCGAGGTCGAGAGCCCGAGCTCTGTTACCAAATAGCGACGCACGCAAAGCTCGATCACACAGTCGCCCAGATATGCCAGCGCGGGCACGCTGATCTCACGGATGTCAATTGGTGTTGTCATGTGTTTCTCCTTTGACAGAGGCTTCTTATTCCATACTATTATAAACGATTTGAAAAGAAAAAGCAAGAGAAAACGAAAAAATGCGCTTCAAACGGTCAATGGAGCAGCCCGTAATCGGCGGCGCACCGCACAAGTCCCTCCTCGGCGGTACTGAAGGTCACACCAAACCGTTTCGCTTTTTCACAGTCCATCCACAGATTGTGCCTCGGGGGCGCGTCCTCAAGACGCAGATCCTTGCCGAGAAGCTCTAAAAAACCTCGGGTGATCTCATACATCGATTTTTCCGTTTCACTTCCAAAGTTGTATGCCCCACCGGGCAGACGGATCACCCGCTCCATGTTTTCCGCCACTTCCTTGAGGTATGTGATACCCCTGAATTGACGGGAGCTGAAGCGAACCGTGTCGGCTGCGTTTAAGATATTCATAAAATAGTTGGATTTTTTCAGGTAATGATCGTACATCCACTCGGCGCGCAGCATCACGGCGTCGGGGGCGATCTCCAAAACGCGCTGTTCCATTTCCAGCTTGTGCTTGGCATATACGTTGATTGGTTTTACCGCATCTTCCGAATAGGGACCTTCCCCGTCCGCACCGTTGTAGACCTGATCCGAGCTGAAGCAGATCAGCTTTTTCTGCTTTGCGGCGCGTGCCAAAAAGATCGGGATCTGCACGTTGGCAAGATACGATGCCTCGGGGTCTGCCTCACACATCCCCATATCCGAGATCGCGGCGGTATGCACAATGGTATCCGCGCCGCTTTCCTCCACGATCCGCTTGATATCCTCCTCGGTCGAGCCGCGCAAGGACGGGCAGGCAACGGTATCCCGACACATTTCCATGAGCTTGTGCCCAACAAAGCCTGTTGCACCTGTAACGAGTATCATGATCAAACTCTCCTACAATAAAATAGTTCAGCCGAGCGATCGGCTTTTTTGTTTATTGACAAACGGCGATGGGTATGATATACTATGATACGGCAGCAAACCCACGGGTTTCTCCCGTAGAGGTTTCACGGAACGAATGGCGGTTGCTTTCTCTGTAAAATGGGGGAAGTGCCAATCTTTTTGAGAGCAGCCTTCCCTATTTTTGAGGGGGGGTGATGCCAATGTACATGACGCTTCAGGATATTCTCCTTTTGGGTGCGTTGATCGTATCCATTATCGCGCTTGTTATTGACGTTTGCAATAAAAAAAGATAACCGCCCACTTCCACACGTGCGGTTATCTTTTTTTAGATAATCGAGGAAGCAACCGTCACCGGGAGCCTCTAAGCTCTTATTATATCCTG
>JAFTXB010000179.1 GCA_017461825.1 Clostridia bacterium | reverse complement strand
GATCTGCGTATTTAGCAAAGAGGCGTTCATAACACGGTTGTTGAATTTGAGATTTTTGATCGTAACGTTGCGAATCAAATGAGCATCATCGTAGCCCGTAAAAATAATCCGTCCCAAAACATCTCCGAGTATCTCAATATTTTCAAACAAAATGTCACATATCTGTCCGCGCTCCTTATCCTTCGTATACTGCGTTTCCTTAATAAAGAATTCGATCAGCTTACCTCGCGCGTCCTCAATTCGAATATCTCGGTAGATCACGTCGGAAACCGATGCGCGGTCTCCCAAATGAATACTGAAGCAAGCACCGTCGACCACGTGGATAATATCGTTGTTCTCAAAAACGATTTCCGAGATGCTGTCCGCTCGTGTTTCGTAACCGATCTCCAAAGCGTTCCCATATTGATCGTTCCAAAAAACAGTATTAATAACCTTTATGTTTTTTACATCAGTACCCATTGCCTTAACCGCGATACAGTCATCGTTGGAACGAATAAAACAATTCTGCACCGTAACATTTTGTGAACCGACAATATCAACGCCATCGCTGTTCACGCGTGTCCCCACTATACTGACACCGTCTACCAAGCATTGATCACACTCGGTAAATACAGTCATCCACCGACGAGGTCCTGTCAAAAGATAATCCTTTAAGACAATATTGCTGCATTTTTTAAATTCCATCATGCGCTGTTCAACGGCAAAATAAAACGTGTCGATAATACCTCTGCCCATAACAGTAAAATTCTCAGCATCCGTAGCGGTAAATCTTGCGTGAAGAACTGCTCCCTCCGCAACGTATACCGTAGTGTTAGATTTGAGTTGGATCATTTCCTCTACCCAATACTCTCCGGGAGCGTAATAGTGCAATTCCCCCTCCACAGACATAGGGTCAAACGCCTCATAGTCATATAAGTACAGCTGCACGCTATCAGTAGGATCCTCGTTGAAATCGTCAAATTCCACCGAAAGCTTACATGGGAAGGTAGTTACCGTAAATGTCACCGTTTTTCCGCTTACAGTCGGCTCAATTCCGCTGCTCAAAGGACGAACAGTACAGTCGTATATTTTACTCGCACGTTCAATTTTGACCGTCATGGATTTTTGCCCGTTATTTTTCAACGATGCCATCACCTGATAGCCCGCTTCGGATTCAAATACATCTGCTTGAACACCGTCGATGTAAACCTTCATTCCGTTAGAGGGGGCTTTCATAATGCTGTCAACAAAAGAGATATTTTTATACTTTGCCACAACTACACCGTCCACCTTTACGGCGAGCTGATCCGCCTGCAAAGCAGGCGATATTGCAAGCTTCCATTTTCCGTTTTCGGCGGTAACTGCATCGGATGATTTTAAAACATTATCGTTTTTTGAAAGTTCGACTGTAATTTTACTGTTTGGTTCTGCCGTTCCGTAGCACAAGGTATCGTTTTTGGCCGGAAGATGCATTTTATCCATAAACCGATTAAAGATAGAAAAAGTTGTAAATTCATATCTTCCGATTCCGCGATCAAACAGTTGCTCGGCATATTCGTTTTTTAAAGCGATATCATCGGAAGACAATAGCGTGATCAACAAATACTCCAAGCCTTCCATCATAGCGCCTTTATCTGCATAACGGAAGATCAGTCGGCTATCTACAATCTGCACATCATATTCCCCTTTTTCAAGAGAAATATCGTCGATTGAATAAACACTGCCCTCGCGTTCAGTATTACCGATCACAATTTCCCGATCGATCACAGGCGCATTTCCGGTATAGTCTGTAACCATCTTGACCTTGTCTCCGCCGTTTTTGCGAACGACCTCCAAAAACGCAAGAATAATCTTTACCTCATCCGAATTCATCGTATCCGAACGTACCACTTGATATTCATTTAAGTGATCGGCGATTAGATTGACGATTGGATCATTGCTTTCATCCTTTTCCGTCATCTCCGAATCGGTTGTATCGATAGGGTTATCATTTTGGTTGTCGCATGATACAAACACAGATACCGAAAGAAAAACGGCCATCAGAAAGGAAAGGATCTTTACAATCGATTTTTTCTTTTTTTTGTTCATTCTATCACCTCAAAAACTATTTCTTTGGTTCGTTCCGCAATCATTCTGCATTCTGTCAGATTATGCAACATCTCTCCAAAGGCCGAAATGTTTACAAATCGGATATTTCGAACCAACGAATCCTCTGCTTGAAAACCGCTTAAGATAGAAGGTGGAAATACACCTCCTACCAAAGAAACATTTTCTACCAGCACGTTTTCTACACTTCCCCGCCGCTCATCACGGGAATAGTTGGAGCAAAGAACTTTAAAATCAAACAATTTATCAACAGCATCCTCTATCCGAATATCATGGTAGATAATGTCATGGATTTTGGCACGGTCGCCGTTGTGAATGGTGATCGCTCCGCCAGATTGCCAGCCTTCATGCTCACAATGAATAATATCAATATTTGAAAATTCAATGTTGTACATTTCATCGCAACGCGTTTCAAAACCAATTTCAATGCCGTTCCCGGGCTTGGCATTCCAGCACACACAATCGCAAACGGTTACGTTATACACGTTTTGCAAACCCGCTTCACCGCAATAATCGGTCGCCTTGATTGCCACACAGTCATCGGCAGTTCGTATAAAGCAATTTTGAACCGTTACATCATGGCTTCCCACAACGTCCACTCCGTCGCCGCACATCAGCCACGTCATGATATTTACATTTTCGATCAGAACATTCTCACACCCCCACATCGCGCAGCACCATCCTTGCGAGCCGGTCAGAGTAACATCCTTGACAGTTAGATTTTTACTTTCATAAAAGCGTGTCATACGGCGGTATTTTTGTGAATAATCACCGGAAAGATCGATAATTCCCCTGCCGCAAACCGTAACATTTTCCGTCCCTATTGCTGAAATATGTGCGTGTAAAACCGCGCCCTCAGCCAAATAAAGCGTTTCGTTTGATTGTAAATCCAGTTGATCGATCGCGTATTCCCCTGCGGAAAAATAACGAACATTTTCTCCGTTTGGAACCGTTTCGGGCTCATAAAGGAAGAAAAAGATCGGTAGGTGCTCGCAACCGTCAAACTCCACGCTCAGCTTGCAAGGAACAGAAGCTTCAAACGTAATTCTTTTTTCATTTACCGTTGGTATAATTGCTGCTTTAAGGGGTCTGATAACCGAAGTTTTAACGGCTCCATCCAAAAGAATTTCTACTTTCGCCTGTGTCTCAAGCGCGTTTTTTGCCGAATAGATAACATAATAGGCAATTTGATTCCGATGAACAGAACATATTTCGCCATTAATACTGATCTGCATATAAGAACCTCATTCTTTATAATGCGTCAACCGCATCCGCACACAGCGGATGCGGTTGAAATGTGTGGTTAGTCTTCTTTCTTTTTGCGTGCTACAAGCATAGCCGCACCGCCAATGGCAACTATAATGCCAATGCAGCCCGATGCAACTGCTCCGCAGCCCTTCTTTTCGGTAGAGGTGGTTCCGGTCGTCTCCTCTTCCTTCTTGGTTGTCTCGGTAGGCGCAGTCGTCACATTCTCACCGGGAGCCGTAGTTGTTTCTTCACCGGGAGCGGTAGTTGTTTCCTCGCCGGGAGTAGTCTCTTCCTCGTTGGGGTTGGGTGTGCCGTAAGGCAGTGCATAAAGTACAGACTTGTCGCCCGAAATAACGCAAAGATCATCAATCTCAAAATCGTATCCCGTCATGTAACGAAGCATACGAAAGTGCTTGATCTGCGTCAAAATAGATGTTTCGGATACGGTAGAGGTCTTCATCGCCTTGCCATTGATCATCAAAGTAAAGGTTTTAAATTCTTTGAGCTCATCGTCATAGTCAAACATAACCTCAATCAACGTCCATTCATTAACAGGAAGCTGACCGCAGTTGGTGCCTGCCGCATAAATGCAACCGTCGCTGAGCTGGATCTGCTTGGTGTCCATTATGCCTTCGGCATCGCGACGCCAATCGATCAGATGCTCGGTAAACAGGTTTTCGGAAAGTGGCTTCAGCTTAAACGAAAGCACGAAATCTTCTTTCACCTTATAGTTTTTAATAGTATTGAACTGCAAATCAAGGAATTCCGCGCCATCAAATACGAGAGTGCCGTCCTCACTGACAGACCACTTC
Source organism: Clostridia bacterium (assembly GCA_017461825.1). Taxonomy (GTDB): domain Bacteria; phylum Bacillota; class Clostridia; order Oscillospirales; family CAG-272; genus UMGS1865. The sequence goes on along the minus strand of JAFTXB010000179.1, from coordinate 12,662 downwards.
GTCTTGTCGTCGTTATCCTTCAGCCAGAAGCCTCCTGCTGCAACCATATCAGCCGTAACGGGAGATTTTGCCGCGTACACAGTTTCGGGCTTAGAGAAATCCTGATAGAAGAAATATTCCTGCCAGGTCTTTTCGCTCTCCGGAACAGTGGGAATGGGCTGAATTTCGGGAATTTCCTCGGCGGGATTGTCAGAGATCTCCACACCGTAGTGCGATGCGGTTCCCTTTATAATTGCAAAGGAATCAAGGATAAAGCTACCCATTGTGTCATCATACGCCGCAAACATACGCATCTGATCGATTGCCGTCAGTTTCTCGTCACTAAACGTCTTGCTGCCAACCTTAACACCGTTCATATAGAAATCAACCGATGTAAACAGGGTGTCGGTCATGTTGAAATTCCACTGCAAGGTTGTAAAGCTATCGGTGGGAAGAACTGCGGTTGACACCTCACCGTTATCGGTGGTCATTACAATTTTGCCCTCTTGCGTGCTGAAAAATCTGTGCCATTCAGAGGTGATCGTTCCGTCATTTCTATATCTGAAGTTAAAGAAATCCTTGTCAGTCGAACGGTTCCAGGCAACGGTGGGCTTAAGATTCATAACAAAAGAGAAATTCTCGGTGATCTTAGCGATATCACACATCCAGAATTGCATATCAACAATTCCTTGCTCGTTACCGGCATTAAAATATTTGATATTCAATTCGCCGTTTTTAACAAAAGAAGTTCCCTTGTATGCGTTTAAGAGTGTCATGCCACCAAGTTTTTTCACAGAGGGGATCTTGGTCAGCGTATTAAAGTTTTCTTTAAAGAAATACTCAAAATCGGTGCCCGGAGTTACGGGAGTAGAGGGGGTAGAAGGCGTAGAAGGCGTAGAGGGCGTAGAGGGAGTTCCCGTATAAAGGGTCTGACAGCCCTTAGCAATTGCAATCGAATCGAAAGCGAAGCCTGTGCCCTGCTTGTAGTTGGAGAGCATACGAACGTGGTCGATGCCGGTCAGCTTGTCGTTTGCGATTGCAGCCGTGCCAACCTTTGCGCCGTTGAAATAAAGATCAACTGCATTGTAAACACCGTTTTCATAGTGGAACATAAACTCCACAGTGGAGAACGCTTCGGTGGGAAGAACGGTAGTTTCGGCATTGCAGTTGCCCGTGTTCATCACGATCTTACCCTCGGAGGTGCTGAAGGGGCCTGCCCAAGCGCTTGCCGAGCCGCTCGCGTTCTTGTTGTAACGGACGCGGAAGAAATCCATGTCAGCGCGGTTCCAGGTTCCAATGGGCTTCATCACGAAGGAGAAGGTCACGTCGCCCGTGATCACCTTGGTGTTTTCAAACTCACCCTTGGGATCCCACTGGTTAGAATCCCAGTACTGCAGGTCAAACATTGCCTGACCGCTGGTACTGTTAACCAGATTCATCACGCCGTCAACCATGGTGGAGATGGGAGCTTCTGCGGTTGCGGTTTTGCCGTCAGCCTTGTAGCCGTTGAGGGCTTGCATGCCGCTGTTTGCTTTCAGATCAGTCCACGTGTCGGGAACGTCTGTTTTGTCGGAAAAATCGGTTTTGTACCAATATTCCACAGTGTCGGATGCATTGTCTGCGGCAAAAACGGCAAAGGGCGTTATGCACGACAGACACATCAGGGTTGCCAATAAAAGTAGAAATACTCTTTTTTTCATCATTTGTTCCTCCAATTATTTTTTTTGACTCCGCAAACCGATTGGCAAGTTCCGTTTGCGTTTCATATTAATTATATCTTTTATAAGAACAAGAATCAACAGAAGAACATACAAAAAGGTATGTTTTTTTGCCATTTTATTCATGACCGCCGAGCCTGCCGGTGGTTTTTGTTATAAAAAGTAACGGTCGGTTTTACGGTCAAGCTCTATCGTCTCGCCGCAAAACCGACCGTTTTGCTTCAAAAAGTCTGCAATATCAGTTACCGCTCAGATCCCACTCGTCAACACCAAAGCCTTCGGATACCTGAGAAAGCGTGATAATGTCTGCTTCATCCAAAAGGAGCAGAACTTCAATTTCGGGATTTTGATATAATTTCATTGTAATCATACCTCCTCTTTCAATTCGCAACAGCTGGAAGATCGCTTGCGGGAATTTCGTCGGGATCGACCGTGAAGGTCTTGGTTACGCCTGCGGTGACAACGCCGCCGTCATTCTGATAGTAGGGGGTAACCGTGAAGGTGACATTTCCCTGACCAGCGGGAATATTGACGCAGTTCAGCACGTAGATGTGTTTGCCGCCCAAAGTCTCTGCCGTATATTCTGTATAGCCTTGCGTTTCACCGGCGGTGATCTTGGTATAAACCGTGGTAATGTTCTTGGTCACGCTCTTGGTCACGTCACCGTAAGTAACCGTCACTTCAAAGCCAACCTTGTCGTAGCTTGCGTAGGCTTCGTCGTGCAAAAGTCCCACCAGACGCAGATCAAAGGTGTTGTCAGTGGTGTCCTGGTTAGTGGTCTGATAGCCCTTTACGGAAACCGTGGGGTTCTCAGTGTCGGGAGTGTAGAGAGAGCGACATCCTTTCACAACGGCAAACGAATCAATAGAAACACCGTCGCCTCCTGTGTTTGTAGAAAACAGACGGAAAAAGCTAATATTAGCAGGTTTGTCATCAAGCGCGTGACTTCCCAATTTCATGCCGTTGACATAGCATTCTACGTCGGTGTAGCAATTGTTGGTTTCGTCATATTGGAACATCCACTCCACAGTAGAGAAAGAGTCTTTCGGCAAAACACCGCTTAAAACCTTGCCGGTATCGGTTGTCATAACAATGCAACCATTAAGGATAGAGAAATATTTATGAGTGGTTCCGCTACCGGTAGAATCGTGACGCTTGAAATTCATGAAACCGTCGACTGTAGAGCTTTCCCACCATGATTCTCCAATCAATTTAATTTCAGTCGAAAGCGTCATATCCCCTGTTAAAGTGGTTTTATTCTTCTCATAAGGCAGCAAATCGAAAGCAGCAAGAGTAGTATCGGTGTTAGAATTTATAAATTTCAGTTCTCCGTTTTCAACAGATGAAGAAGTGCCTGCATATCCGTTTAAGCCTCTCCAGCCTATAGTAGCTTCTTTTGCGTTATCATTTGTAGGAACATCAGCGAAACGAACGAAATCACTCTGCGACACGTAATCGCGTTCAGTGTAAAGAGAAGAGTGTCCTTTAAAGAGTGCCACGGAGCCAACTGCAAAGCCCGTATCCTCGGTGTAAGTAGCCAACATACGGAATCTTGACATCTTTGTATGACCTGCGGCAAGGGGAACACTACCTAACTTCACACCGTCTACGTAACAATCAGCCTTGGTATATTGTCCGTTTTCGTAAAAAAGCTGAAATTCAAGAGTGGTAAAAGCATCTGTCGGAAACACCTTACTCGTAGGATTTGTGTTTCCATCAAGAATCTGAAGTTTATTTTCCGTCCATCTTAACTTATCTCCAGTAGTTACATCGGGCGACACTGTCGTAAAGGCGAAAAAAGAACTTGTGTTGCCAATTTTACCAATCGGCTTGATCTGCATGGAAAGCGTCACGTTTTCGCTTGTTTCTTTACGAATAGCATTCAGTTGAAGATCTAATTTCCCATCCGACTTCTGGTTTGTAAAAACGGGGTTATTATTGCTATTTACTTCCGTTTTTACTTCCTCTGTCATCAAATACAGAATACCGTTTTCAACAGTCGAGCGTCCACCATTAGCATCCAAATAAGCATTCAGCATTTGAAAACCGTTATTGGATGCTGCACTGGTCGGCACAGCAGTCCAGCTATCCATCTTTACAATATACTCAATTTCGGTCTCTCCTGTCGCCGAAACCGGAACGATCAAGGAGAAACACATCAATGCTGCCAACAGCAGCGGGATCAGTCGTTTTGTTTTTTTCATAAAAAACATCCTCCATTTTTGTTTATTTCGCACAAATAAATACAAAGCATTTTGCTTGTGTGCGTACAATGTCATTATATTACATTCATGCAAGTAAAATCAACAGTAAAAAGCATCAAAAAGTACGTATTTTAAACATCGGACTGTGTAAAATTTAGAAAATATTCCTTTATTTCCTGCCCAAATACAAAAACAATTTGCGTAATTCTCCTGTAAACCTTGCAAATTTTTCCGCAAACAAAACAAAAAGGTATAAAAAGCAAACCAAGGTGCAAAAACAAGGTTGCTTTTTAAAAAAAACCGTGTTATAATATAGTTACCAAATACAGCACGGGAGGTGAATATCATAAAAGGAAGTAAATTCTTTCAGGAATATCATTACAAAGAAGAGCTTTGGTATATCAATACCGCCCCTAAAAGCCCCGTTTTGAATATTGAACTGACGGGCATTACTTATGCGGATCCCTCCTACCGCATCCGCCGCAAGCCCTTGTGGGATATGTATATCCTTGAATACATCACCGACGGAAAGGGATATATTCACTGTGACGGTCAAAAGTATACCGTGAAAAAGGGAGATGCGTATATCATTCGCAATTTTACCAACCACGAATATTATGCGGACCCTCAAGCACCCTATCAAAAGGTTTGGGTCAATTTGTCGGGTGCATTGGTCGATCATCTGCTTACCGTTTTTAATCTTACGGAATCTGTGATCGTTCGCTCGGTTGACCTGAGCGAATGCTTTAACCGTCTGAAAAAGCAATTGGAAACAGAGTATAATTTGGAGGAGCTGGCTCCGATCGTTTTGAATATGATCTTTAAAATGTCCGAAAGCTTTAAGCCCCTGCAAAAGCAAAATCTTTCTCTTGCCGAAAAAATTAAGCTCTATATCGATAAAAATCTCTATAAAGCAATCTCCACCGCCGACGTTGCCACGCATTTTCATATTACGCCGATCTACGCCAGCCGTATATTCAAGGCGCACTATCATCAAACGATCCACCAATATATCAGTGAATCCTCGCTCAAGCTTGCCGCGCAGTGGCTCAAAACCAGCGACTATACCATTGGCGAGATCTCCGACATGCTGGGCTACTGTAACGACAACTATTTCGCAAACCAATTCCGAAAGTACTTCGGCTGCTCCCCCAAGCAATATCAGCTGCAATACCGTCAAAAGATGATTTGCAACACCCCCGTTGAACAAGCCCCGACAGAACAAACGAAAAATAACGAGATCGGCTCACCGAAATGAGCCGATCCCTTTTTTTAGAACAGTTGCGCAATCAGAATCGCGCGGTGTTGCCTTAATTCTTGCTTTTGATAAAATTGAGAAAGAAGTGCCAATCGTCACGGCTGAAATAATGCGAGCCGCTCCGCATACACAAACCAACGTTTCCGTTCGCGCTTGACTTCCCGGTGGTCAACAGCCCCTGCGACCGATCCAAGCCTACAACGCCGTAATCTTCGTAAATCACCGATGCCGCCTCCAAAGAGAGATACTGCGCCTCGGTATCCGCCCACGTGTCATCCTCTGCTGTGACAACCGACAGCAGGCGCGGTGCGATCAAAGCCGTCAGATAGTGTTGGTCAAACGGCATCTCGCTCTCGCGGTTTGCGTAGTCCTTATAGCACGGCGCAAACCAAAACGGAAACAGCTCGCAAATGATCTCAACCGTTTCCCCTCCCTTTTCTCGCGAGATCGCAACGCCCGAGCAGCCCGAGTTGTTGGAATGTACCCCCGCAAAATTCGTGTCAAGAGCCGCCGCCAGAAGCGCAGTCTTGCCAAGACGCGAATGTCCCGAAACGTACAGATTTTCCTTCGTCACATATCCCTCGTCCAGCATAAATTTCCCAACAAGGCTTGCCGCGTACGCCCAGATGCGTATTTTCCCCGCAGAGTGAGGATCGCTTCGATCGGTCAACAGCTTGGCAATGCCGTTTTCAAAATCTCCGTCATCGGAGGTAACGTCGGTATACAAAACGCGCGCAACGGCAACCCCGTTTTCCATTAGCTCCTCAATGGGACAGTAGCATTTTTCAGCCGACATCTCAAAATCCAGCGCAACGATCAGGGGATACGGCTCGTTGATATTCGGCAAAAGCAGATCGACGGGAAAATACGCCTCCGACGCTCCCCTTTTCAGGGCAAATCGAAAACGAATATGCTTTTTGCACTTGCCTGCATAACGTGCCTCGCCCAATTCCTTTTCAACCGAAACAGAAAGCTCCACGCCCCTGTCGGTCAAATAGCCGTATTCCTCCGAAAGCAGCAGATCAATTGTTTTTTCACGGTCAAAGCCTCCGTTTTCGTCGTACAGATAGTCCGGCAAGGCAAAACCGTCGGAATAACGCTTGGTCTGTTCTATCAAGCAGGATTTAAATTTTAACGCTTTCATTTTCTGCCCTCTTTTTTCATTCAAACATGTTAAAATGGTATGTTTTTTAAACTTAATCTTGCGTCTCGCTTGACTTTTTTGTATCTCGGTGTTATACTGTTTTTCACGTCAAAAGGCAATGTTAATAGTCAAGGAGGTTTTTATGGACTCCGTCTTTTTTGTTTTTGAAATGATCGGTGTAATTGCGTTTGCGCTATCGGGCGCTATGCTTGCAATTCAAAATGAAATGGATATTTTAGGTGTTTGCGTGCTGGGCGCAACAACCGCAACGGGCGGCGGAATCATGCGCGACGTGCTGTTAGGCGTAACACCGCCCTCAGCACTGACCGATCCGATTGCAATATTGGTATCCGTTGCCGTTTCAATCGCCGTCTTTTTGCCATTTATCCAAAAGCTTCTGCGTGGCAGATCGCACATAATATATGATAGGCTCATGCTGATTGCAGATTCGATCGGACTTGGAATATTTACCGTCATGGGCGTCAACGTCAGTTTTCTGAGATTGGAAGCGCCTTCCGCCTTCATCTGCGTGTTTTTGGGTGTCATGTCGGGAGTGGGCGGCGGTGTTTTGCGCGATATTATGTCTAAAAACAAGCCCTACATTTTCGTAAAGCATTTCTATGCCTGCGCCGCAATCGTCGGCGCGTTGCTCTGCACCGTTTTGCGACCCTATATCGGCGAGCTTTCCTCGTCCCTCGTTGGATTCTCAGTCATTTTCTTATTGAGTATGCTTGCCGTAAGATTTCATTGGCAGCTGCCGAAATATTCTCAAATCGGCGCTACCAAACGGCAAAAATAATTACCTTTTTCCAGAAAACTCTCCCCAAATCGGCTGCGACCATGCCATGCGTCCCTTTTCGTCAAACACCGTTACGCGGATGTAGCCGGGGTAAACCTTGCTCAGATCAAATTTCCCTTGCGTAAGCGGGATGTGGGGGCTGTCGGGGTAGATGATTCTGGCTTGACGCACAGCGGTGGTAAGCGTAATTTTTGAGGCGGGCGAGGTCTCTACATACAAACAATTATTCTCAATATACATCTCACGAATCTCTGGGCCGCTGGATGCATAGAAATGCCCCTCTTTGAGTGCATTGTAAATAGCCTTGTACGACAACTCAGGAGCTTTGATCATCACAAAACCGCCAAGTGAATCCCATCCTAACGTGCCCTTGGGTTGATGATTATGATTATCATCGGTGGCGGTACAAAACAGTTTGTGCCCATTACGTAAAAGCTCATCATAGATGTGCGTATTGACCTCGCTGTATCCTATCAGATCGCAACCGAAATTGTACATCTCCATAGCAAAAATGTGCGTGGTGTCCAGATTTTTATAATCATCCATCGTTTGCTGCGACCACGTTGGATGATTGAGCATTGCCATAAAACCGTGCTTGGCAAATTCATTGATCATATCGTTGATATTGTCGTAATCTCTCACATAATCGGGCGTGCCGATATACGGTTGAATATCGCGCAGATCGCCGCGTTTCCCCCATATAGCCTTGGGATTGAAGCAAGGAAGCGCAACGTGATGCGGATCCTCGTTATAAAAATTGATGTGATAACAGGGACGGTATGCCTCAGCACTGTCACCTCGCTTTAAAACATCGATCTCCACCGCCGTCATCGCCAAAAAATTCTCGTCGTTCAGCTCCGAATGATCGATCAGCACGTTGTGGTCACTGTAAGCTAACACGGAATAACCCGCTGATTTGTAGATATTTTTCAATTCCTCAGGGCTGACCTTACCGTCGGAATTCGTGCTATGACAGTGCAGATTTGCTTTGTAAAAATTGCCGTTTTGCGGAATGATATACTGTTTCATAATCTTACTTCCTTTCATCGCGATCAAAAAGATTTCATCTATAATTATAGCACGCCATATAAAGATTGTCAATAACAGAAACAGGACAAAAAGGTACGTAAAATTTATCATAAATTAAAGAAAAAAATATGTTCTCACAGCAAAAATAATAAACAATCATTACTTTGGTTTTTACGGACTTTTCTAATTGTTTACTAAAAGCCGAGCAAACCCATTCTTTGCTCGGCTTTTTCCGTAGTCTGCAGTTGTTGTTTGTGTATCCCCTCCCCTACTTGCAACTGTTTTGGACAAAATCGCCGTACTCATCCGTTTTAATGTAAGATGCTCCGACTGAGTCCTATATCTCATTACGCAAATCAATTTCTCAAAAAATAATCCACAAAAAAGCAATAAACCATTGACTTTACGAGCAAAAAAGTATATACTATAAATACCATTTACCAAAAGTGAGGAATAAAAAGCATGACATGGGACGAATTTTGCAACGGTGTAAAAAAAGCGGCGGGAAAAGCAGCCGATAAGATCAATCAAACGGCGGATCTTGCCACCCTTCAAGTAAAGCTGACAATGGCAGAGCATAAGCTGGACGATGCCTATGCCGAGCTTGGCAGAGCTGCATACCGTCATTTCACCGATGAAAACAGCAGTGCCGAGCTGGTTTCTGTGATGATGAAGGGCGTTGCCGAGGCACAAAAGGCTGTTGACGATCTAAAGGCTCAAATTGAAGCGCTCAAAGAGGATACAGAAAAAGCTAAAAACGAAGAAACTACAATTGAGTAAAAATTTTTCCACTATTTGAAAAGTCGAGCGCACAAAAAAACGGAGAAGAATTATTTTGCTGACGTCCGATAACGCTGTTTTTAACTAAATAGCAAAAAAGCACTTATGATGAACGAAAAAATCGTCTGTCATAAGTGCTTTTGCGTTACTTTTGCCTTGCTTCCCGATGGTAATCACGTGAAGTTTTCGCTGACGCGAAAGTGAAGTTGCTACGCAGTGAAGTTTGTGCTGCACACAAGTGAAGTTAAGTTTGCCCCCTTTGCCAAAGGCAAAACTTCACTTATGTAGTAAACTTCACTTGCCCAAGGGGCAAACGCAGTTAATGGGCGCACTCGAAAACTGCGTTTTCGGGCACGCCCATTTGCGATCCTTCTCCGTTTTTTCATTTATCCTCGGCAATTGTGATGTAGTAAATACCGTACCCCGCGTCGTTTCGGACAGCGGTGATCTCCAAAAGGAAGGGCTTCTCCCCTGCCGTCGCCTCCATGGTGAGGGTGTAGGAGCTTCCGTCCACCTCACTGCTGTAAAAAGAGGTGTGAAAGCCCGTGTAGCGCTCAACCTTGAACGCCTCTTGAAAATCCAGACCGTAGGCTTCTTCAACCTCCAAAAAATAGGTCTTCAAGTCAAGATCGTCAAGTGCGGGGTGCAGATAGGTTTTGGCACTATCCCAATCCTCGGCGCGCACCGCTCCAAAGAAATCGGCGGTCAAGGTTTTCACCTCGTCGCCCTTGATCCCTCCGCTGCAAGAGGTCAAGGACAACAGTAGCAAAAGTATCGCTAAAGCGATTATGAAAGATTTCTTTTTCATGTCAAACTCCGATCTTTTTCTCATTATGTTGAATTATCTCCCACAAAGTAAGCAAACCATTTCTTACACAGCAACAAGCATTAGTACAACGAATCAATCGTTTCAATTTCCGATACTTTTTGCCAATGTTCATAATACTTTTTAAAAAAAGCTTCTTTTCCCTCTTCGGTAAAATCTGAAATTTTTATGGTAGACATTTGAACAATATACCGTTTGTTTTGATAGCTATACATAGAATTAGGGGCAGGCAAATAAAACATAACACTTTTATGGACGGTATGTGATGAATATACCTCTTCAATTGCCTGCGCTTCTTTCCACACTTGATCAAGCTCTTCTTCCGTCAATGCCCGTTCATCGGACACCGCTATATCAATGGCAAGAATATCGTTCAATTGATAGCGATTAAATACGGTTTCTTCGTCAAGTTGCCAAGCAGGTTGCTTTTCTGCCACAATACTTTTAAGCAAATAATAATCGTAATCGGTATCCAAAGTATAGTATTCTTTTAAAAATTCACCTGCCGCAAACCCACTATTAAATACCAAACGCGCGGAACTGCCAACATGACATTCCATACCATGAATAACAGCATCCCATTCGCGATGCTTATGACCGTGTTCATCTTTCAAGTCCGTATAGGTTTCAGAAACCGTGGCATTTGGATCAATGCTACGCGCATATTCCAAAGCGGCTTGATAGGAATGGTGATGTTCTTCATATCCTTCAGGCGGATCATAATAACAACCGGAAAGAACTGTTATAAGAAGAAGTATAACAATTGAAAATAGAACCGATTTCTTTTTCATGTCAAGCTCCAATCTTTTTTCATCATATCAATAATGTTTTCCAATCCAACATCAGGGCTCAAATATTCGGTGTCAGCATATTGCAATCCCGCGATATAAAAATAATTAGTATCCATATAGATAAAATGCGACGAACAGATTTGAACGGTGTTCCCCACCGAAAAATCCTCATAAAACCCTTGCTCAGCCAAAATCATATTGTTTTCGGGCGTTACATGTAATTGGAAAGTGTAATCGGAAAGCGGAAGGCTTTCATTTGGAGTCGATCCCAAAAAAGTCTCAACAACCTCATATGTTTCAAAGCAAACCTCAAAAACAACTTTTCCTTTTAAAAACATCTCAGACTGATAATCACGGTAATATGTTTTTGATTCTTGATCGTATACATACATATCAACAACCCTTGCTTGATAGGTTCCATAATTATCTCGATTACTCAAATGCTCATACATGACAGAATTATGCCCCATACACGACACCGTAAGCAAAAGTGATACCATAATACACAATAGGCATATAATCAAGCGTTTCATAGTAATCTCCAATCTGTTTTCAATTTTATGTCAGTCGGCAATCGCGGAATACTCATCGATCAATTTTTGAAGCATTTCATTTGGCTCTTTGCAATACTGTGCGATCATTTTCACGGTTTTACGATTGAGTGTCAACAAAACGACCTTGCTTGGATCTTGTTCTGCAAAGCTACCGTATTTTGCGTCACCAAAACCTATGACAGAGGAAAGATGAAAAAAACGCATAGCGCGATATTGCCATTTTTCAAGAGAATACAAACAAAAGCCGTCAATATCCTCCCACCGTACGGTACACTTTTTCGTGTGCATACCGTTTGCGTCCACTTTCACCACACAAAATGCATTGTGAAACATACAAAAGAAGATCAAAACCACAAGCAGATAAATGGGAAGGAAGATCAGCAACGCAACAAAGGATTGAGCAAGCAGGCTCAAAAGCAAGCCTATAACCACAAATATCAGCGGATACAACAAGCAAAATCTGACCACCTGCGGTGCCGATAATGTTCGATAATACATAAACCGTCCTTTCCTCCCCCACGGCTCCCCGTGGGGGAAATTCAAACCGTTAGCCCAAGCCTACCACAAACATAAAGACGATGGTAAAGAAGATCCAAAGTGCGGCGGCGATGGCAAGCGCGTACCAATACTTGGGGTATCCGCGCTTTTGGGAGTGCGGCAAAACCAAGCCGATGACAAGCGGGGCGATGGGCAACAAAAGCCCAAAGAACACCGTTGCGCACCAGAATGCGCTGATGGAATCCTCCTTGTCGCCAAACAGAGAGGAAGATCCGTATTCGTCGTCCTCATACTCGTATTCCACGCGCTCGTATTCGAGATGCTCGATCGCATCCTCTACCGCTTCGGTAAGAGCTGCGTCCAGAGGAACAAGGCTCACACTTCCGCTGCGGTAGGAAAAGTTTCCGTCGGCATCGAAAAACTGATTGCCCAGTCCCTGATAGCCAAGATAATAATACACCCCGTCAATGTGATAGACAGCACCCACCACGGTTGCAACCGTGTCGGTCTTGTCGTGCGCCGTCAGGTCGTAGCGCTCGGCATCGCGCAGAGCCGAAACGTCGGTGGTTTTCTTGTTCTTCCCTGCCGCCATCAGCGCTTCAAGGGAATCCACCGTGTCGGCGGTCAGCACGGAGGTGTTGGAATACGCCGCATCCTTCAAGCGGTATTTGCCAACCTCGCCCTCCAAAAAGGCGTCAAGTGCTCGGGCTCCCGCCTCGGTGGCGTAGAACGTCGGTTCGTTTCTTTCAAGCCAGACAAATGCCCCGTCCTTTTCGTAGGACACAACGCCTGCATAGGTATCCGTAGGGTTGGAATATTCGTAATAGGTGTGATAATTGAGATAATAGCCAACGGGGAGCGTGTACAGAGTGTAAACGTCAAATCCGCTGGTGAGCGTTTTGCCGTCCTCCGAGAGATCCCACTCGCGCGCGCCCTCGGGCGGTTCGTAAGAATCCTTGGTCGCCGAGATCGGCAAAGCGAGGGTGAAAGCCAGCAGCAGAACTGCCGCAAATGCACAGAAAAAGCGAGTCAAAACCGTTTTTTTCACAATGCCACCTCCAATTACGCCAAGTTGAGCTTTC
>JAFTXB010000011.1 GCA_017461825.1 Clostridia bacterium | reverse complement strand
TCGGCACCGATCTCGGCGGATCTGGTCTTGCTGTATTCAAAAATTTCTCTGATGATCGAGCGGCGGCTGCCAAGCCCGAACATTTTTTGATTGTATCCCATATAATCCTCTTTTGTATCAATTGCTATTTGAATTATTATATCATATTTTGTGGGTAAAGTCAACCGAGTTCTTTTAGGCGACATCCGCGAATGGTGCGGTGCTGCCTGAAAAATACTATGGCTTGTGGTTTGAGCGGTTGATCATTTCGGAAAGGTGTGTATTGCAGTCGTAGGGGAGTTCCTCAATGATTGCGGGGGTCAGCCAACCTCGCTTTTCCATTTCCCGTACGGCATCGGCGCGGCAATGGGAGCAAAGTGTGGTTTCGTAGATGTGCTCAAGTGCTTCACGCGGCAGTTTTGCGCCCTTTTCAAATGCGTTCAGGATCTGCAACCCCGTTCCGTGCCAGCTTGAAGTATCCTTGTAATCGACCTTCATGAGATAGAGCTCGGCAAGCAGAAGCGGTTTATCGGCGGGGGTGTAGTTGGTGATAAGCATGGATACGGCTTGATCGGGAGCGTCTCCCGAAAGTAACAGTGCTTTGGCATAGTCGTGCACTTCGCGGCTTTTACAGTCCATCAGGATGTTCAATGCCATGTCACGCAAGGCATCGCTCGGTGATTTTGCATATTCGATCAAAATTTTGTGTGGGAGCGGAAAACCGCAGTCGGAGAAGGCAAATGCCGACAAAAGAGCAACTTTTTTATCGGGGTCGGGTTCATCGATCGCCTTTTGCGCAAGCTTTTTGCGTTCGGCTTCATCTGCTTTTTTGGAGAGCCTTAGTTTGGAAATATAAGATACCGTGCCTGTGCGGTCGATCTCATCGGCAACCGTGTCTGCCGTAGAGGGAGGGGGAGGATCATTGCGGTGTGGGCTGTGTTCCTGCTCTTGCAATGAATCCACGTACTGTTCCAAAAAACGGGCGGTATCGGGTGAGGTCTTGGCGGCGGTGGCAAGCAGTTTTTTTGCGTTTTCCTTCCCAAAGCTATCCCCGATATCAAAGCATAACCAATCAAAATCATCGGCTTTGTAATGGGGATTTTCAAGAAAGAGCCATCCGAGATCCTTTGCGATGCGGAGCAACGCCTCATCACCGTCAAGCTCTATGAGGACGATGCAGATGTGCTCCATGCTGTCTCGCTCAAAGTCGTAGCCCGAAAAGCGACGCTTTTGCACGAGCTTTGATAAAACGGTGTCATATTTTTGATACAGAGCCTTGCGTGCCTCGCGGTTGCCGTTTTGCGCAAACATGCCGAGCAGCTCGCAAAAATGCAAAAATGTCCAATCGGACCGACGCGGCAGGGTTTCAAAGGCTTTGACGGTGGGACTTACAAAGTATTCATCATCATGAAACATCGATGCAAGTCGATAGATATAAGCCGCGCGGGTTCCCTCGCATTGCGTGTCGTAAGAGAGGTTATGCAAACAGCCCCACAGTACAATATCGCGGTAGGGCTCAATGCTTTTTGCTTGCTTGAGTGTGAGCATACATCGACCGAGCCCTTTTTGCATACACCGCTTGAATTCCTTTTTGTTCAAGGTGCCGCTCCTTTCGTTTATGATTGATTTTCCGCAAGCTTGCGGACAAATTCCGTAATTTCATTGCCCACTGCTGTGATCTCGTCCAAAAATTCCTTTGCCGTCATCCGCAAAACGCCTGCATGTACTGCCGAAAACTGAAGCAATCGGTCGCCTGTCACCACGCGGATGCTGTAATCGGGGCCCAACTCGTGCATCATTTGCTCGATAAAGGTGTCGGCTGTTTGGTCTTCCTTTGTGTAGACAACGCGGTAGCCGTCATGCATAAAATCCGAGCCTGTTCCGTCTTTGACGAGATAGGCATCAAAAACAAGTGTCAGATCGGTCTTGGTAAACGCGACATAATTGCTGAGAATATCCATCAAGCTCTCCCGCGCTTTTTCAAGGCTGAAATCGGCGATCTCGCGCAGGTCGTCCCATGCGTAAATGACGTTATAGCCGTCGACGATGATCATGCGGTTGTTTTTGACGGTTGTTTTTTTATGCGGACGTTTGCTGTTTTGCTCGGCGGAATTTACGCGCGGCTCGCTGTAGCGCCGACGTTTGATGGGGCCAAATTCGCGCAGCATGATCGCTTCAAGCTCCTCGTCGGAAAGATCGTATTTTTGGGCAAGTCCGCGCGGCTTTGGCAGAACGGTTTCGCTTGGGGTGAGGCTTATATTGGCTGTCAGGTGTTTGTGCTCTTCTACCTCGTTCCATGGGATAACTACCCCCGCCCCGTGTGCGCAAAAGACTGAGTGTGGCGTGTTTTCAAGGTCTGCCTCGGGGTTGTAGGCGGTATTTTTGATCACCTCGTCCGCGTTGTGGCAGAGGTCGTAGCCGTCGGGCGTGCAGGTGAGTCTGCCTTGCCCGCGTGTGTAGGAAATGACCTCGCGCGTGTAGTCGTGCAGTGTTGCGACAGGAGCCCTGCCGCAGATCACGGTTTGTTCCTCATCCGCAATCTCAACCTCAAATTCCGCCGCGCGTGTTTGCAGATCCGCCATGGCGCGCCCGACGTAAGGGGCGGGGAGCTCCAAACGAAACCTATAATAGGGCTCGAGCAGGTCACAGCCCGCGCGCATCAGTCCTTGGCGAACCGCGCGCAGGGTCGCTTCGCGAAAGTCGCCGCCCTCGGTGTGTTTTAAATGTGCCTTACCTGCCACCAGTGTGATCTTTGTATCGGTCAATGCAGCACCTGTGAGAGTGCCACGGTGTGTTTTTTCGTACAGGTGTGAAAGGATCAGCCTTTGCCAATTCAGATCAAGGCTGTTTTCGGGCAGGCGGGTGTCAAAGATCAGCCCTGTACCTTTTGGTTGGGGCTCCATCAGGAGCTGTACCTCGGCGTAGTGGCGAAGCGGTTCGAAATGTCCGATACCGATCGCTTTTTTGGCGATCCGTTCCTGATAGAGGATCTTTCCAGCTCCGAGCTCACAGACAATACCGAAACGCTCCGCGATCATACGTCGGATCAGATCGATTTGAACCTCCCCCATCAGCCTTGCCTCAATTTGCCGCAGCTCCTCGTTCCAGCACAGATGCAGAGAGGGCTCTTCCTCCTCGAGAACCTTTAGTTTTGGAAAATACAAAACGGGATCACAGTCGGTCGGCAGGAGGATCGCATACGCAAGCACGGGCTCCATAATGGGAGGGCGCGTGTCGGTTTCCGCTCCCAATCCTTGTCCGACATAGGTTTGTGTAAGCCCGATGACCGCGCAGATCTCGCCTGCTTCGGCAGATTCGACCTGCTCAAACCGTTCGCCGGAATAGAGCCGTAGCTGTGAGACCTTTTCGACAGCTCGTTTGCCGTCTGCCGAAAGATAACGGAGCTCATCGCGCGCGGTGAGCTTGCCCGATGTGATCTTCATATACGTTAATCGTGTGTTGCCTTGATACGCGATCTTATAGACCTTTGCACCAAATGTGCCGTCTCCGTAGATCGGCGGGAGCGTGAGATCGACCACGGTATCGAGCAGGAATTCAACCCCTGTCATGCGCAGTGCCGAGCCGAATAGGCATGGGAAAAGGCGGCGTGAGGCGACTGCGTTGGCGAGTTCTGCTTCGGCGATCCCATCTCCCGCGAGAAAGGCTTCTAAAAAATCCTCGCGGAGCATGGCAAGCCTCTCGTCACGCCGGTCTCGGGTATCGTCCTCAAAAAACGCAACGCATTGCGGAGAAAGCTTTTTGGCAAGCTCATCGGTAAGATCCTCTTTTAATCGGATGGCGAGGTCGGTCTTATTAACGAACAGAAAGGTTGGTACCTTGTAAAACTCGAGCAATTGCCAAAGCGTGCGCGTGTGATTTTGCACACCATCCGTGGCACTTACTACCAAAATGGCATAATCGAGCAGTGCCAAGGTGCGCTCGGTCTCGGCGGAAAAGTCCACGTGACCGGGGGTATCCAATAGGATAAATTCACAGCTTTTCCATGAAAAACGCGCCTGCTTGGAAAAAATGGTAATGCCGCGCTCGCGCTCAACGGCGTTGGTGTCGAGATAGGTGTTTTTGTGATCGACGCGCCCCATTTGTCGGATCCTGCCCGAAAGGTAGAGCAATGCCTCGGACAAGGTGGTTTTTCCGGCATCCACGTGCGCCAAAATGCCCACTGTAAGCTTCTTTTTCATGCATTGCCTCCTTTCGGTTTTGATTTATTGAATATTGTACCATAAAACTGTGAATATTTCAATCCCTTGTTATTTATTTTTATTCTGTTGCTCGATTATTTGCTTTTCATCGCACTCTTTTTTTGCAAGATTGATTATTTCTTTTCCCAGCTTTTTGGCATATTTCAAGGCGGCGTATGCTCCGCCGTTCTCTCGTTCTACATAGCAGATAACGAGGTTGGCTTGTTCCGTCATCCATCGGTTACGCTTAGTGATAGCACCTTTCTGATGTTTTAGTTCGATACATTCGGGTATTATGACAGTATCGTAATATTTTTTTAGTAGTCAATATCCCTTTGGGGGTCTGGCAAAACGCAGATAAATGCATTGTTTGCCTTGCCCATCTCATTTTGAACATTTTTCACCACAGTAGCGGCATAAAGGTCAAATTCGCCGTTGCGCCCGATATATATTTCCACAAAAGGCTTTGTGCGTATTAAACTTTTAAGCAATGGATAAAGCTGTTTGTCAAGTGTTCGGTATCCGTAAAAATTACGATGCCCAAAAAGTACAACCCTATATGTATCATCAATCCACATTCAATCACCTGCATTTCCATTTTTATGCCTTTCATTATACCACAAATTCGTCAAAATATCAACTATTAGTTATGGTATCTTCCTGATATATTCTGTATTTATAAAAAGTAATAT
>JAFTXB010000178.1 GCA_017461825.1 Clostridia bacterium | reverse complement strand
TTCAAATGAGAAAAGAAATACGCATTTTTAAGGCAACAACACGAAAATTTTCTCTTACATGCCGTGATTTTTGCGATACGCCGAGGGGGAGATCCCAAAAGCCTTGGTAAAACACCGAATAAAGAAAAAATAATCCTCAAAGCCACAAGTTTCCGCTACAGATCGAATACTTTTTCCGGACAACAGCTCTTGAGCCGCAAATGCCATACGCACGCGCATATGGTATTGCTTGACAGTAGCACCAAATTGCCTTTTGAACACCTGATTGATTTGATGATAACTTTTGCCAAATGCCACCTCATAATCCTCGGCACGTAACACGCGATTCGAGTTCGCTTTAATATAAGAAAGATAATCGTTTGCATTGTTAGCATACCTTGAAGAAAAAGCATACGGATTTTTTTGGCATTGCAGACCAATGATTGACATAAGATTGTAGAGTTGCGCAGAAAGGAATACATCGGAAGCATACGGACTAATCGAATGATCATACAAATATTTCATATATTGAACACAGTCAACATCAGGCGGCAGCTTTCCGTAAAGCAACAAGCGACAACGAGAGGCATCTATCTTTGTTGATTTAGAAATCGGGGTTCCGTCCGCATAAAAATGCGCGTAATATGCCACATGGTCGTCCACTTCAATGGGCCTCTGCTCGGTATACGGCGGGAGCAAAAAGAACATATTTGTATCAACACGCAATTCCATCCCATCTACCAAAAGGGTACGGCATCCCTTTTGAAGCAGCACCAAAACCCAATACGGGACGCCGTTTCGGGTTGGGTGTACAACAGCTTCATGAACATATCCAAGCTTTTCCACCTTGATAGAGGGGGAAAATTCAAACCAACTGTTCTTCAGTTCCATAACTCAAAATCTCCACTTTTTCAATCAAAGCATTTAAAAAAAGCATTTTTTTCATTTTTAACATCCATTTTATCCATATTATAACATTTGTCCATTTTATTGTCAACTCTTTTGTGTTAAAATAAAAGCGCACGCCATGTGCCCCAAAAAAAAACAGAAAGAGAGAGAATAAAAGATTATGCTATACGGAGACGGAATACACGATGACACACAAGCCTTACAAACGCTGTTGGATCCTTGTGGAATTGTAACCATTGAAAAGCCCGGGACTTACCTGATCAGCAAAACGCTGCTGATCCACTCCAACACACGTCTTGTACTTGCTCCCGGAGTAAAGCTGTTAGCCGCGCCACTATCCAAGTGCGCCTTGATCGAAAACGAGCATTTTGCCGATAACGGAAGGGATGCCAATATTGAGATCATTGGCGGCATTTGGGACGGCAACTGTGACCAAATGGGATTGGATGCCGTGTATGAAGCGAAACACCGTGAGGACGAACCGTACAGTCCTTCCCTTTTTAAAGGAAAGCTGATTCGATTTGCTCACATCGACCGTTTAATGCTGGAAAAAATGACGGTTCGCAATCCTGTCAGCTATGGAATTCAAATTGCGGATGCCGTCAGCTTTATCGTGCGTGATATATATTTTGATTATAACCACCATTTTGGAACCACTGACGGCGTACACGTCAATGGCCCGTCCTACAACGGTGTAATAGAAAATCTCCACGGAACAACCAACGACGATATGATCGGCATGACAACTATTGACGAGCTGCACGCCGAAGTTACCAAAGGCGAGATCGTCAATATAGATATCCGAAACATCTGCGCTCAAAACGGTTACTCGGGAGTTCGCCTGCTTTCTGCCGGTGATTTTGATATCCGAAATGTACACATTCAAGGAGTTTACGGCGATTACCGTCACAACGCCGTTTTGATCTCTCATCACAATACAAGGCCCAATACACGTATTTGGTTTGATGACATCGTGATCGAGCAGGTTCACGCATCCAAGAGCAAAACGCCTTTGGGCGAGGACTGCTTCTGCTACTGGGAAAAGAATGCCATATTAAAAAATCCGATCATCTGGATCGAAGAAGGGATCAAGGCAGGTCGCATTACATTACGCGATATCAGCCGCCATGAAGAAGCCCCTACCGAGGCACCTTTGGTGAAAATTGATAAGACCGCCGAGATCGGCTGTTTGGTTGCCGAACACATCCGTCAAACGGTTGCCCCGGGTGTTGTGGCACCGGCATGGCTAAATGAAGGTTCCATTGGCAAGCTGATCGAACGCGATATTGAAAAAACTTGCTAAGCAACGGTTACACCCAACAAAAAACAGACTGTATCAAGCAACGAAAGACCTCGCGCTTGATACAGTCTCTTTTTGATAAAAATAATTACAATCAGATCTCGGGAATTACGATCTCGACCTCGCGGCCTGCCTCAGCAGACTTTGCGATACCGTCGATAATTGCCTGGTTGTACAGGATCTGAGAAGACGGAACAGGAGCTGTGCCGTTTTCCTTGATAGCATCGAGGAAGGTACGGATCTTCAGATCGAACAGACCTTCCTTCATCTTGATGATCGGGATCTCGGTCTGAGTCTGCTCACCGCAAACCTCATGGTACAGAACCATAGGACCGCCAACCGTACCGTTCCAGCACTCGGTGGAAGGAATACGCAGGCTTCCCTTTGTACCCATGATGATGGTGTCACCGGGGGTGTCAAGGTTCATTGCCCATGCAATACGGAAGTCGAGAATAATGCCGCCCTCGAGACGAATGAAGGCTGCCGCGAAATCGTCAACGCCGAACAGCTTTGCATACTCGGGGTGGTTTTTGTGAACATAGTCGGAATAGTTGGGATCGGTTCCAAAGAAATTGGACTTGTAGCCCGAAACAGTGAGAGGCTTCGGATAGCCGATTGCGTTGAGCACCATATCGAGAGAGTAGCATCCGATATCGCCCAATGCACCGATACCTGCGGTCTTATCCTCGATAAAGGTAGTGCCGTAGGGCGTGGGGATACCGCGGCGGCGTCCGCCACCGGTCTGGATGTAGTAGATCTGACCAAGCGCGCCCGACTCAACGATCTTCTTGATCATCTTCATGTTAGCGTCCATTCTGGGCTGGAATCCGATGGACAGGATCTTGCCGCTTGCCTTTTCAGCCTTCATAACCGCAACAGCCTCGTCAAGGGTTACGGTAAAGGGCTTTTCAAGCAGAACGTGCAGACCTGCGTTGAGCGAGTCAATAGCAGGCTGTGCATGCTGACGGTTGTAGGTACAAATGGTTACCGCGTCAAGGTTCAGGCTCTTGTCCGCAAGCAGCTCCTTGTGAGAAGCGTAGTCGGTCTTAACACCTTCCACACCAAACTTCTCAAAAAACTTTGCAGCCTTACCGGGAATAAGATCGGCACCTGCAACGATCTCTACATCGGGCTGATTGAGCAGGGCTCTCATGTGAGACTCTGCGATCCATCCGCATCCGATAAAGCCAATGCGTACCTTGCGGGTGGTGTCAATTACCTTTTTTTCTTGGTTTTCCTTAAAATCATCTAATCCCATGATTCATAGTCCTCCTTTTATTTATATTAAAAATATATCAGTTTCCAATCGATCTCAGATAATCGCGGCTCTTGGTTGCGCACTCAATGGGAGTAAGACCCATGGAGGGCTGATCCTGCTCAACAACTACCCATTCGGCACCTGCTTTTTCCGCTGCCTTGAGAATAGAGGGGAAATCCTGCTTGCCCGATCCAACGGGACGGAACTCAAAGTTCGCGGGACGCGTGGGAGCCTTCTTTTCAATACCGATCAGCTCGTACATGTCATCGGATTTCTCACCGTTAAAGTCCTTGAGGTGAACAACGGGCGAGCGTCCGCTGTACTTGAGCAGATACTCGGAGGGGTTCTCGCCTCCAACGTTGACCCAGCACATATCCAACTCGGTTTGGAGCAGATCTGCGGGAACTTCCTCGTACAGAACATCCAAAGCGTATTTGCCGTTCAGCTTCATAAATTCAAAATCGTGATTGTGATACAGGAGCGTCAGTCCCAGCTTATTTGCAACACCGCCAAGCATTGCGATATTTTTGATAACTTCGGGGAAATTATCAGAATCGGGACGGTGCTCGGGAATCAAGTAAGGAACTACAACATACTTGCAGCCGATGGTCGCATACTGACCGATCACGCCCTCAGGGTCAGCAACCATATCCACATAGGGAACGTGAGCGGAGATCGGAACAAGACCGATATCGGCACACATGTCACGGACTTCCTCTGCGGTGTGACCGTAAAGTCCTGCGAATTCAACGCCATCGTAGCCCAGCGCTTTTACCTTTTTGAGAGTAGCGTAAAGATTTTTCTTTGCGTCATCTCTGAGAGAATACATCTGAATAGCAACAGGAAAAGACATTTTATGAGTCTCCTTTTTCTTGTTTTGATTTGAAGCCTTATGCCTCTATATAAATTATAAGACAAATCATGCTACATTTCAAGACACCTTTTGGGGTTTAAAAGACAAAAATTGCTTTTTATTTATTTTGCAATGTGCTAAACAGTGTTTGGTCGGCTTGGATCATCACAAAAAAGACATCCTCACCTTCTTTAACGGTCAATTGACAAAGATCGGGTGCCGAAAGCTCCGCATAATAATACCACGTGCGTTTTCCCTGCCTTTTTTCCTTGAGAGCACGTCTGTTCTCCGCAGTTTGGCGTTCTGCCGTCTCGATATCCCGCAGTGAAACCCGACAGACGACCTGCTCGCGCTTACCGGTTCGCTCAATGACCGTTAGATCAAAAGCGCGGTCAAAACCATCCTCACGAGATGCCACCCGATAAGTATAGCTCCGGATCAAAAAACGGACGATCACGCTGATCATCAGGGAAAGCAGCACAAACGCCGCAAACTGCCATAGGGCAGGCAACGGCGCCCCCTCCAAGCGTGAAACTGTGATCAGTATCGCTGAGACGCATAAAAGCATTGTTGTTATAAGCATTTCTTTTTTTCGCGTATAATTTGGGGTATATTGATACATACCGTTACCTCACTC
>JAFTXB010000177.1 GCA_017461825.1 Clostridia bacterium | reverse complement strand
CATCTTGCCGCCGTCGATCATGCGCATGACACCGATGGGGTAAACACGGATCAGCGTCAGGGGATAGATCGGCTCGGAGCAGAGCACCAAAACGTCCAATGGGTCGCCGTCGTCGGCATAGGTGCGCGGAATAAAGCCGTAGTTGGCAGGGTAGTGCGTGGAGGTGTAGAGCACGCGGTCGAGCATCAAAAGTCCCGTGTATTTGTCAAGCTCGTACTTGCATTTGCTGCCCTTGGGGATCTCAATAACGGCTGTAAAGTCGGAGGGCGTGATCGCTGTCGGATTCATGTCGTGCCAGATGTTCATATATGGTCTCCTTTATATTTTTTATATCACATTATAATGAAAGGGCATGGATTTGTGCGGACACAGTATACTGCGAGGGGCGTTTGTGCGGCGGGGTGCGTTCGTTGTCGGGACGAGCAATTCTCGTTGAGGCTCGGTCACACTCGCGTTCTGACATCACACTGTGATGTCATTCATTACGCTCGTGTCGCTTCGCTACCCCTCCCCTACAAAAATGGGTGCACATTTTTTCACAAAAACTGATTGCTCCCAACTACGGAACGGGGCAGAGACTTCCCTTGCACCCTACATAACCCTTGATTTAAAAGGTTTGGGGGCGTGGGGGGATTTATCAAATCCCCCCACAAAAACCGCACCCCTTATTTAACATAGTCAAATTCGAGGTCGTAGATCGAAACGGTGTCGCCTTCCTTGCAGCCTTTGGCTTCGAGGGCTTCAAAGACACCGCTTTTTTGGAGGACGCGCTGGAAGTAGTTCATGGATTCGTAATCGCTGAAGTTGATCTGCCCCATGAGGTTGAAAAGCCAGTCGCCTTCTACGAAGAAGGTGTTGTTTTCGCGGCGGATGTTGGTCTCCTTGCCGCCGCCAACGTAGGCATCCTCGGGCTCGTATTCGGCTTCATAGACCAGCATGGGGGGCAGATCGCGCAGGCGCTCGGCAACCAAGCGCACCATTTCGTCGATCCCCTCGCCCGTTACAGCCGAGACATAGAGCAGCTCCCAGCCATTTTCCTTGACGTAGGCTTCAAAGGCGGGAATATCGACAAGCTCGGGATCAAGTGCGTCAACCTTGTTGGCGACGATGATCTGCGGACGCAGGGCAAGCTTTTCGCTGTAGCGCGCTAATTCATAGTTGATCTTTTGAATATCTTCGACCGGATCGCGCCCTTCAAAACAGGAAATATCTACCACGTGCAACAGTAGTCTGCAGCGGTCAACATGGCGCAGGAAAGCATGACCAAGACCTGCACCGTCGGCGGCACCCTCAATCAGCCCGGGGATGTCAGCCGCCACAAATCCGCTTTCTCCGCCCGTGCGGACAACGCCGAGGTTGGGCGAGAGCGTGGTGAAATGATAGTCGGCAATTTTGGGCTTTGCCGCGCTGATACGGGCCAGAATCGATGATTTTCCCACACTGGGGTAGCCGATTAGTCCCACGTCGGCAAGCATTTTTAGCTCAAGGATCACCTCGCGCTCCTCACCCAGCGTGCCGTTTTTTGCAAACATGGGAACCTGACGTGTAGGCGTTGCAAAGTGACGGTTGCCCCAACCGCCGCGCCCGCCCTTGCAGGCGAGATAGTCGGCACCGTCATTCTCGGACATGTCGTGAATGACCTTGCCGCTTTCGGCGTCACGGATCAAAGTTCCGGGGGGGACCATGATGACGAGATCGTCGGCTGTGGCACCGTGGAATTTTCCACCCTTGCCGTCACCGCCGCGCGCCGCAATAAACTTGTGCTTGTAACGGAAGGCAAGCAGGGTGTTCGTTCCCTCGTCCACACGAAAGACAACGTTTCCGCCGTGCCCTCCGTCGCCGCCGTCGGGTCCGCCCGCTGCCACGTATTTTTCGCGACGGAACGCCACGGCACCGTTGCCGCCATCCCCCGCTTTGATATATATTTTTACGTTGTCAACAAACATAACTTTTTTTGTCAGAAAACTTTTTGAAAAAAGTTTTCCGACACCTTTCAAAAACTTTAATAAAGGAAAATTTAAAATGAGAGCAGGCGATCAATCTTCGTTGGAATTTCGGTGCTCCAAAAGATCAATGATGCGGTATAGGGCAAGGAAGATTCCCGCATTTACAATGGCACTGATGATTTCGGGCAGGAAACGAATTACGTTTTCAAAAATTCCGTAGATCAGGTAACCGATTGCAACGGCAAAAAAGAAAATTGCAATACCAAGCATGAATTTGGAAATGTTTTCTTTTCTGAAAAGTTTTTTCACAGCGAGACTTCCTTTCTGACAATTTTGTTCGTATGTGCGGTTGTTTTCGGGACGTCGAGTTCTCGCTGCGGCTCGGTCACACTCGCGTTCTGACATCACACTGTGATGTCATTCATTACGCTCGTGTCGCTTCGCTACGTCGTCCCCTACAAAAATGGGGGCGTTTGCCGTTTATGCGGCGATATGCAATTATTACGGGACGAGCAAGCCCGTCCCCTACAAAATTTTTGCCCCAAACTACGGAACGAGGCACAGACACCCCATACTAACCAAACAAACCCCTTCTTTGAAAAGTTTTGAAGGGGTTTGGGGAAACTTTTTCAAAAGTTTCCCCAAGAAACCCGCGCCCCCTTACTCCTCGTCGCCTTTTTGGCGGATGATGAGTTTGATGGGGGTTCCATTGAAGCCAAAGGTTTCGCGCAGGCAGTTTTCGATGAAGCGCTGGTAGGAGAAATGGAAGAGCTCGACGTTGTTGCAGAAGATGACGAAGGTGGGGGGAGCCACCGAAATTTGCGTCATGTAGTAGATCTTCAGCCGTCTGCCCTTGTCGGACGGGGGCTGAACGCGGATCATGGCATCGCCAAGCACGTCGTTGAGCATACCCGTGGTAACGCGCATGACCGATTGCCCGTAGACGTAGTTGATGTGTTCAAAGAGCTTTTCCACGCGCTGTCCGGTTTTTGCGGAGATATAGAGAATGGGCGCGTAGGGCATATATGCGAGTGCCACACGGATCTTGTCGTTGAATTCCTTGACCGTGGAGTTGTCCTTTTCGATCAGATCCCACTTGTTGACCACGATGATCACGGCTTTCCCCGCTTCGTGCGCGATGCCGGCGATCTTTTCGTCCTGCTCGGTGATGCCGGTTGAGGCATCGATCATAAGCAGACATACGCTGGCGCGCTCGACCGCCATGTGGGCACGCAGAACGCTGAAATGCTCGATGCGGTCGTTGATCTTCGCTTGACGGCGAATACCCGCAGTGTCGATAAAGGTGTATTTTCCGTACTGATTTTCCACTTGCGTGTCTACCGCGTCACGCGTGGTGCCCGCAATGTTTGAAACGATCAGGCGGTTTTGCCCGATGAGCTTGTTGATGATCGAGGACTTGCCCGCGTTGGGCTTGCCGATAACGGCAACGTGAATACTGTCGTCCTCTTCCTCTTCTTCCTGCCAGTCGCCCAAGGCATCCATGCAGGCGTCGAGCAGATCGCCCGAGCCGCTGCCGTGCAGGCTGGATACACTGATGGGGTCTTGCTCAAAGCCGAGCTCGTAAAATTCGTAGAATTCAAAGGGAGGCTGTCCCACGCGGTCGCATTTGTTGACGCAGAGGACGATCGGCTTGCCGCTTTTTTTCAGCATCACGGCAATGTCGCGGTCGTCGGCGGTCAGCCCCGTGCGCACGTCGCACATAAAAATGATCACGTCGGCGCTGTCAACTGCAATTTCGGCTTGGAGGCGCATTTGTGAGAGGATCACATCGTCTGCCTTCGGCTCGATTCCGCCCGTGTCGATCACGACCAGCTTTTTGCCTCTCCATTCGGTTTCGCCGTAGATGCGGTCGCGCGTTACCCCGGGGGTGTCCTCCACGATCGAACGGCGCTCGCCGATCAGCTTATTAAAAAGTGTGCTTTTGCCAACATTGGGGCGTCCCACGATGGCGATAACAGGTTTTGACATGGTTGATCCTTTCTTTTATTGGTCGTCGGAGATTCCAAGCAACGCTTTGAGTACTTCTGCGCCGTCGGATGGGCAGGCGCGGACGGGAATGCCGCCAAGCTTTTGCGAAAGCTCCGAGGGAGACATATCGTCGAGAAAAACGTCGCCGTCGGCACGGAGCATCACAGCGGGGAAGAGCAATTCATCGCCCAAGTCCTTACCCGAAAGCTGCTCGGATACGTCCTTTCCCGTCAAGAGTCCCGCAACAGTGACGGTTTCGCCGAAAAAGTGATTGGCAATTTTGTAGACGTGAACGGTCAGCCCGTCCACACACGCCTCCACCTTGCGGCAGAGCGCGGAAATATGGTCAAACGCCGCCGCACCCGTGGCAATGGAAACGGTGCGGGGGGCGCGGTAGTCTTTGAGATAGTCCTCGAGATAATCGAGCTCAAAATCGAACTCGGAGGCAAGGGAGGTCAGCATTCCAACTCCGTTTTCGATCTGCGAATAGTCCTCGTAGAAATCCTCGGTGGGCAGGGGACGGCATGCTTTGACGTAAAATTCGTCGGCACAGTAGAATAGCCGCGTGCCGTATTTTTGCAGACATTCGTCGCCAAAGGCGTTGACCTGATCGATCACGGCTCCCGCTTCTTCGGGTGAAAACAGTTCAAGCGGATACAAGCCCTCGCGGTGCTTTGTCAGCCCCACGGGAACGATCGCGCAGGAGCGGAGGGAGGGGTGGAGCGCGGCAAGATCGCGCATGGAGCGGTCAAGCTCGGCACCGTCGTTGAGCCCCTTGCACAGCACGATCTGCGTACAGAGCGCGATTCCCGCACCGGCAAGCCGCGGAAGGTAGGCGAGCACCTCACCCGCGCGGCGATTTTTCATCATTTTGACGCGGAGCTCGGGATTGGTGGTGTGGACCGAGACGTTGACGGGGGAGATGTGCATGGTGATCAGCCGTTCAATATCCGCATCCTTTAAATTCGTCAGCGTAACATAGTTGCCGTGGAGGAAGGAGAGACGGTCGTCGTCATCCTTAAAATACAGCGTTTCGCGCATTCCCTTTGGGAGCTGATCGACAAAGCAAAAGACACAGCGGTTGGCGCAGGAGTGCTTTTTATCCATCAATGGCGTTTCAAATTCCAGACCGATGTCATCGTATTCCTGCTTTTTGATGCGGATCTCCAAGGGAGCGCCGTCTCGCAGAAGTGCGAGATTGACCTTCGTATCGGTGAGATAAAAGCGATAATCCAGTACGTCGCGTATCTCATGTCCGTTGATGCGCTCCAATACGTCGCCCGAGCGGATGCCTGCCCGCGCGGCAATGCCGTTTGGCTCCAAGCCGCAAATTTTGACCACCGTTTTCATCCCCTTTTCTTTATTTTATACCTTAACATCTTATTTTATCATATTTTAACGGAAAAGTCAATATCAAAAAACAAGGTTGGCTCAAATCAGCCAACCTTGTTGCGTTTTTGCGTCGATCAAACGGTTTCGGTCTCCTCGGTTGCGATTTCAACAGCCTCAACCTCGTCGTCGGTGCCGCCGAGTACTTCAGCAATGTTGTCCTCGATCATTTCAACCTCGCAGTCGTCCAAGAGATCTGCTTCTGCCTCGGCTTCTGCGGCTTTCTTTGCTGCCTTTGCTTCCTTTACTGCGAGAGCACCGAGGGCGGTACCTGCGGCAATACCTGCAATACCTGCAATGAGGACAGCGGTGTAGGCGGTCTTTTCCTTTGCTTTGCGGCAGGCAAAGTCAACGATCATAGCGGTGGAAACGGCTGCAACGGCAGCTCCTGCGATCGAATAAGCAAGCTTTTTGTTCAAATTCATGGTGTGTTCTCCTTTTTGTATGATTTTTATTTTTTGATTTGCAATAGATATTTGCGGGCGGCGAGTGAAGGATATGGGATCAATATGATTTTGTAGGGGACGGCGCCCCGACGTCCCGTGGAAACGACTACAGC
This sequence comes from Clostridia bacterium, assembly GCA_017461825.1. GTDB lineage: Bacteria > Bacillota > Clostridia > Oscillospirales > CAG-272 > UMGS1865. Next base: position 3,423 of record JAFTXB010000177.1, on the reverse strand, counting down.
CGCATTATATGGTAATTAGCCTTTGTATCGGGACGTCGAGGCGCCGTCCCCTACAGATCAGCATAGCATTACGCGCTCAACGGAAACCAATCTAAAGTTCTAACTACGGAACGAGGCACAGACATACTACTATGTCCCAATAAGCCTTTGCAGTGAAAGTTTTGAGGGGTGTGGGGAACTTTTTCAAAAGTTCCCCACAAAAAACGTCCTTACTTCGCGGCGGTCATTTTGAGGTAGGCGTTGATGAAGCCGTCGATCTCACCGTCCATGACAGCTTGGATGTTACCGGTTTCATAGCCCGTGCGGGTGTCTTTTGCGAGGGTGTAGGGCATAAAGACGTAGGAACGGATCTGCGCACCCCACTCGATGTTGGTTTTGTTACCTTGAATGTCTTCAATGGTGTCGAGACGCTCCTGGAGCTTGATCTCCATCAGCTTGGATTTCAGCATGCGGAGCGCGGTCTCCTTGTTTTGAAGCTGGGAGCGCTCGGTCTGGCATCCCACCACAATGCCCGTTGGCTTGTGCACAATGCGGATCGCCGAGTCGGTCTTGTTGATGTGCTGACCGCCCGCGCCGCTTGAACGGTGCGCCGTAATTTCGAGATCCTCGTCTCGCAGAACCACCGCGTCAACGTTTTCAAATTCGGGCATGACCTCGATCGATGCAAACGAGGTCTGGCGTCTGCCGTTGGCATCAAAGGGAGACACGCGAACCAAGCGGTGCACGCCGTTCTCACTTTTGAGATAGCCGTAGGCATTCAGCCCGTTGACCATGACGGTAGCACTCTTGATACCCGCGCCGTCGCCGTCGAGCCAGTCGGTGAGCTTGACCTGAAATCCGCTCTTTTCCGCCCAGCGGGTGATCATGCGGTAGAGCATTTGCGCCCAGTCCTGCGCTTCGGTTCCGCCCGCACCCGGGTGGAAGGAAACGATGGCGTTGTTTTTATCGTATTCGCCCGAAAGCAGTACCTCAATGCGGCGGTGCTCCTCCTCGGCGGTGATCTCCGCCAGCTCGGTCTGCACCTCTTCCACAAAGGATTCGTCGTTTTCTTCAATTGCCATTTCGGCAAGCGCGATGGCATCCTCAAGACGCGCGCAAAGCCGCTCGTAGCCCGAGACCTTATCCTGCCCCTGCTTGATCACCTGCAGCACCTTGCTCGATTTTTCGGCATTGTTCCAAAAATCGGGAGCCTGCGTTTGTGCTTCGAGGTCTTTTAAATTTTCTTTGGTTTCTTCAATGCGGAGCGAGGAGCCAAGCTCCACCAAGCTTTCACGCATTGCGATCAGTTTGTATTTAGCGTCTTCCAATGCAACGATCAAGACATACCTCCAACGCCCGATAGGCGTATCTTCCTAATATTATTTCCCATTCTAACTATATTATAACATGGAAAGCCGGTTCTTTCAAGAGGCTTTTTGTATTTTTTTAGGATTGTACCGATTTTATTTGTGATACTTTGTTCCCTTGATGATCGAAAAGGCGCGATAGAGGACTTCCAGCAAGAGCACGCGCATCATCTGGTGGGGAAAGGTCAGCTTTGACACCGACAAGCGCAATTGGCATGCGGCTTTTACTTCATCGGATAAACCGTGAGAGGAACCGATGACAAGGCAGAGATTGCCGTTTTCGGACAAAACACCCTCCAATTTTGCGGCGAGCTCCTCGGAGGAAAACTGCTTTCCCTCCACGCAAAGCGCAATGCGGTAGGAGCGAGGCGGCATGGCGGCAAGGATACGTTGACCTTCATCGGCAAGGGCTGAGCGGATCTCGCCCTCGGACGGATTTTCGGGAACCTTTGCTTCTTTCAGCTGAATTAAGGTAGGCTTGCAGAATGCGCACAGTCGCTTTTCGTACTCGGCAACGGCATCGCGCCAGTAGCTCTCTTTCAAATTTCCGACTGTAATGACAGTCACTTGAATCATATCGAAACACCTCCAAGCGTGAGTTCGGTGATCTCGTCGGGGTCTGCAACGGCAATCTGTACACGGTCGTCGCTCACGGCACAAAAGCATGCATCATAGGCAATTTCGGGATCGTTATTCTCGCGGCTCAAATGCGCAAGGATCAGCCCACGCGTGCCCGAGGCACACAACCGTGCGGCAAGCTCGGCACTGTCGGCGTTGGATAAATGCCCGCGCCGCGATGCAATGCGACGCTTGAGCTCATATGGGTAGGGACCTGTGCGCAGCATTTCGGGATCGTGATTGCTCTCGAGAATGACGGCATCACAGCCCAAAAGCCCTTCCTCGATCTCTTCGGTCACATACCCGATGTCGGTTGCGTACCCGATGCGAAAAACGTTGCCGTCCTCGTCAGTGATCTCGATGCGGTAGCCCACCGAGCCCATGCTGTCGTGCGGGGTGGGGAAGGATCGAACACGAATATGCTCCACCTGCTCCTCAAAAATGGGCGGGTGGAGACAGAGGCAGGGTGCGGCTGAAGGGTCGTTTGCTAACTTATACGCCGACGCTTTTTGAATATGTACGGGTACGGGATGCTTTTTGAGAAAGACGGGCAGGGCACTGACATGGTCGTTGTGCTCGTGCGTGATAAAGATCGCGCGGATCTCATCGGCATTCACTCCTGCCGAGGAAAGCGCGGCATACAAACGCTTTGCGCTTTTTCCCGCGTCAATGAGGATCGCTCCTTTTTCGGTCGAGATCAGAAAAGAATTACCGCCCGATCCCGAGTAGAGCGACAGAATGCGAATATGGCTCATGAAAAGATCGCCTCCACATAGGGGAAGAGATACAGATACATCATGTCAAGCATAAAGGTGATCAAAATGGGGACGAGAAGCGTGAGAACCCAGCGCGAATTGTGCAATCTTTTGCGGCTGTCCTCGATAAATGCCTCCTTTTCGGCAAGGCTCATGGTGGAGGGGAGCATGTCCGGTGTAACGCCTTTCCCCGAAAAGCCTTTGTTATAGATTACGTAATATAGCCCCAGTCCCGCGCCTGCGGCAAGATAGATCACCCAGATATAGGGAAATTTTTTTGCGGCGACAAAATACAAAACCACCAAAAGGATGGAATTGATGAGGAGGGAGATCGCCAGTTTTTTTGTTTCGGGCTTCAATTTGATTTCTCCTGTTTTAAAAGTTTTAAAAGGGGGGAATAAACGGTTGGTTGTTACAACGTAGTAGGCGCGCGTCTGTATGTGCAAAGCAGGGCATATGTCACCAATTTTGTAGGGGACGGCGCCCACGACGTCCCGTTTTTTTTCGGGCTTGTCGTTTGTTCGGTGGTAGGCGGTTGTTTGCGGACGCGCAATGCGCGCCCCTACTATTTGAATGTTTCGTTTGTAGGGGCGACCATTGTGTCAAGAGTAAGATTGTAAACATTGGTCGTCCGTATGTGTGATGGTAGACGTTCGATTTCGGGACGTCGAGTTCTCGCTGCGGCTCAGTCACACTTACGTTTT
>JAFTXB010000176.1 GCA_017461825.1 Clostridia bacterium | reverse complement strand
AGGATGTCGGGATCCATTGCCAAGGCACGCGCAATCGAAACGCGTTGCTGCTGTCCGCCCGAAAGCTGGCAGGGATAGTTGTGTAGCTTCTCCGAAAGGCCCACGCGAGAGATCAGTTCGGTAGCTTTTTGCTCAAGCTCTTCGGGCGTTCCCTTTTTGTGAAGTTTTGGTGCCAGCATGACATTTTGCAGGACGTCATATTGCGGAAACAGATTAAAGGATTGGAAAACCAGTCCGAAATGTAACCGTTTTTCGCGCAACTCGGCATCCTTCAATCTCTTTTTTTTCTGTTTTACCGCAACGCCGTCAAAAATGGTTTCACCGTCAATTGCAATGATACCCTCGTCAGCAATCTCCAAAAAATTCAAGCATCGCAAAAGTGTCGTTTTTCCGCTGCCCGAGGAACCGATGATTACAAGGATCTCACCCTTCGCGAGCGAAAAATCGATTCCCTTTAGCACTTCGGTTGAACCAAAGCTCTTGCGTATACCGCGCACCTGCAAATATTCTTTTGTATTTTCCATCGTGCGCCTCCTTTAGGTTACATCGTAATAACCGATCTTTTTCTCCAATAGATGGAATAAAACGGTTAGTAATCCGCTGAACGCCAAATAGAAGATACCCGCGTAAAGCAGAGGGGTAAGAACTGCATATTTGTTTACCTTTTCATAGGCCACGAGAATGACCTCTGCAATGCTGAGCGCACGTGCCAATGCCGTATCCTTAACAAGCGTTATAACCTCATTGCTCATGGGTGCAACGATGCGGCGAATGACCTGCATGAGCACGATATGCAAAAAGATTTGCCGTTTGGTAAGTCCCAACACCTGCCCCGCCTCGGATTGTCCCTTGGGAACGTTTTTGATGCCGCCTTCAAAAATGACGGCAAAATAGCAGGCGTAATTGAGTGCAAACGCAACCAAAACAAAAACAAATTGCAAATCATTTACGCCGTCCAGATGCAACATATTTGCAAAATCTTTGTTTGGTATCTTGAGGAGAACCGACGGTATAAAGGTTACGATGATACATTGAAGCAAGAGAGGGGTTCCGCGCACTACCCATATCAACGTTTTCATCAGCCAAGACAGAGGCTTGAAGCGTGACATGGAGAGGAACGCAAACAACAGTCCCACCGGAATGGCAATAAGCAATGTAAGCGCAAAGAGCTTCAGCGTAACGCCGAAGCCCATGCACAGATCAAATATGATCTTCCAAAAATCCATAAAACTACCTTTTCCAATTATTCAACGGGGCAAACGACTTCTTCGCCCGCTGATCCCTTTTCAACGATAACGATCGCCTCGGTTGCCTTTGCGATCAGCTCATCTTTGTTTTTGCCGTAATTTGCAGCCTCGGATTTCTTGACGATCGGAACCTGCTTGTTTGCAAGGTACGGGATCGACATTGCCATATTCTCCACGCGCTCGTCGGTGATGGTCATGCCGTTCCATACAAGGTCGATGGTGCCGTTTTCAAGAAGTGCTTCCTTCTGATTCCAATCGATCAGCTCGAACTCGATCTCGATCTCTGCGGAATAGGTCTTGTTCAGGTAAGCAACGACAGCTTTTGCGAGATCAATGTCAAAGCCGACAAACTTTGCATCCGCGCCGTCACCGTCGTGATAAGCGATGGGGGCAAACTCGGTGTAGCCAACGATCAACTTTTTGGAAGCAACGACATCGTTCCAAGAGGAATCGGTTGCGTCCTTTTGGGGATTTGCAGTGTCTGCTTTCACAAGCAACTCGGTGGTAAGTCCGTAGGTTTCGGCAACTGTTTTGTAGTCGGTATCGACGAGAGCAATAAGTGCCTCGTTGATCTTGCCGATCAAAGCGTTGTTGCCCTTCTTGGCACCAATTCCGTACTCTTCTTCTGCGAGGACCACGCCTTCAAGAACCTGATAATCCTTAAAGCTGTCGGTGTCGTTCATGTAATAACCTGCCATAACCGAGTCGATAACAGCGATATCAGCGTCGCCCTTGAGCAGACCGTTGAGCGCATCAAGCTGCGAACCGACGGTGAGAAGCTCCTTGCCAAACACAAGCTTTTGCTTGTCCGCACAGGATGCAAAGGATGCGGCGCATCCGAGCAACAACAGCGTTGCAAGTACGAAAGAAAGTAGTTTTTTCATAAGATGTCTCCTTACATTTTTTAGGGATGTCCCCTTTTTATTACTTTACTATTTTAACACACTAAAGCGATCTTGTCAACAGATTTTTAGAACTTTGTATTATGTCACAATTTCTTTCATGCGTTGTATCTGTTTTTGTAAATTTTGGCACCGAGCAAAACGTTTATTTCAAAAATTTGAAAAGGGATGCTTGGTTCTTTTCTTTTTTGCAAATGCGCAGAAAACTCATGTCTATAGTAAAAAAACATATTGATTTTGGCATGTATGTGCGTTATAATATAAGGTGTCTATGCGGAACAACTTTTAAATCCGCAAATTCGTTCAAAAAAAAGAAAGGGAGCTTATCATGAAAACATTTCGTCCCACAGCGGTACCGCTGATCACCTGCGACCCGTATTTCAGCCTTTGGAGCTTTTCCGATCACCTCAACGGCGATCAGACCCGACACTGGACGGGCGCGCGCCAATCCATGTGCGGCATTCTCATCATCGACGGCGTTCCCCATCGCTTTATGGGGCTTTCGCGCATCAAGGATCAATATCTGCCCGATGGAAAGGCGCTCAAGCAGACCTCCGTCACCGTTGATCCCACCACCACGGTCTACACCTTTACTCACAAGACCTGCGACCTTACCGTCACGTTCCTCACTCCCCTTTTGATGGATCGCCTTGAGGTCATGACGCGCCCTGTGTCTTACATCTTTTACGAGATCACCCCCAAGGAAGAGGGACACAGCTTTGAGGTGTACTTTGATGCGTCCGCGGAACTGACGGGCGACCTGATTGGGCAGGATTTTGTTGCAAAAGCCGAGGAAGGACACGTCAGCATCGGCGGTGCCGATCAAAAGATCCTCAACCGCAGCGGCGACGATATCCGCATGGACTGGGGATATTTGCATCTCGTTCATCCCAACGCCAAGGTGGCAACCTTTGCCCGCCGTCAGTCATACTTTAAAAAGCGGATCTCGGCAAGACATTTTGAGATCGACCTCGCGCAGCCCATTCCGCACAACAAGCTGCCTATCGTCTATACCGTTTCCGACAAGCTCTCCGATGTTTTTGTGTTGGCGTATGACGATATCAAGTCTGTCGAATATTATCACAAGCCCATTGACGCTTACTACAAAAAGTTCTATGGCGATTTTGAAACCATGCTTGCCGTTGCCACCCGTGAAGCAGACGCCCTGCGAAAAGAATGTGCCGCGTTTGACGCAAAGCTGATCGCGGATATGGAAAAGATCTCGCACGAATACGCGCTGATCGGTGCCCTTTGCTACCGTCAGGCAATTGCCGCGCACAAAACGGTGGAAGTGGACGGCAAGCTGCTGTTCCTTTCCAAGGAGAATTTCAGCAACGGATGTATGGCAACGCTGGACGTGACCTATCCTTCCATCCCCCTATTCCTGCTCTACAACCCCGAGCTGGTTCGCGGCATGATGCGTCCGCTCTTTGACTTTGCGCGCACCGAGCAGTGGAAGTTTGAGTGTGCTCCGCACGATTGCGGTCGTTATCCGCTCTGCAACGGTCAGGTCTACGGACTTGCTCCGAACGGTGATTTACGCTATGACATGCAAATGCCCGTAGAGGAATGCGGAAACGCGATCCTCACCGTGGCAGCTACCTACGCTGTAGACGGCGACCGCTCGCTGTTGGAGGAAAACCGCGACCTGCTCAAAAAGTGGGCAGACTACCTCACGGAATACGGCTACAACCCCGAAAACCAGCTCTGCACCGACGACTTTGCGGGTCATCTGGCACAAAACTGCAACCTCTCCCTCAAGGCGATCGTTGCGCTGGGCGCTTACGCCAAGCTCTTTGACGAGCCCCGCTACGGGGAAATTGCCAAGGAAATGGCAGACCGTTGGGTGAAAGATGCCAAAAAACAGAACGGCAAGGGCTGGCGCTTGACCTTTGACCGCGACGACACCTGGAGCATGAAGTACAACATCATTTGGGATCGCCTGCTGGATCTGAAGCTCTTTGACGAGCGCGTTCTCTGCGAAGAAGTACAGGTCTACCTTTCCAAAATGAACCGCTACGGCGTACCGCTTGACAGCCGCTCTGACTATACAAAGCTTGACTGGATGGCATGGACGACCGTTATGACCGATCACGAAACGTACACGAAAAAGGTGTTTGCATCGATCGCTCGCATGATCTGTGAAAGCGAAGACCGCGTTCCCGTTACCGACTGGTATTATACATCCGACGCAAAGCAAACAGGCTTCCAAGCACGCTCCGTCCTCGGCGGCTTCTATATCAACCTTTTGGCAAAAAAACTGCTGAAATAATTTTTTTGTCAGAAAACTTTTAAAAAAGTTTTCCGACACCTTTCAAAACTTCCCAAAATGGGCTCCCAAATATATAAAGCACGCATACCTCGGTCATTTACCTTGGTATGCGTGTTTTTTGTTTGTAGCTTCGGTGCTTATTTATTCAGCCATTTCTTGAGGTACTGCCCCGTGTAAGAGGCTTCAACTTGCGCGATCTCTTCGGGCGTACCTGTGGCAACCACCGTTCCGCCGCCATCGCCGCCCTCGGGGCCGAGATCAATGATGTGGTCGGCGCATTTGATCACATCAAGGTTATGCTCGATGCAGATGACGGTATTTCCGCCGTCGCAAAGGCGTTGCAAAACCTCAAGGAGCTTTGCCACGTCTGCGCTGTGCAGTCCCGTGGTGGGCTCGTCGAGAATATAGACCGTCCGCCCCGTGGCTCGCTTTGCAAGCTCGGTGGCAAGCTTAACGCGCTGTGCCTCACCGCCTGAGAGCGTAGTGGATGACTGACCGATCTTGACATACCCCAGCCCCACATCATAGAGCGTTTGCAGCTTGCGCTGAATGGCAGGCAGACCGTCAAAGAACGAAAGACCCTCCTCCACCGTCATGTCAAGCACGTCAAAAATATTCTTCCCTTTATAGTGCACGTCAAGCGTGTCGCGATTGTAGCGCTTGCCCTTGCAAACGTCGCAGGTCACGTACACGTCGGGCAAAAAGTGCATTTCAATGCATTTTACGCCGTCACCCTCGCAGGCTTCACAGCGGCCGCCCTTAACGTTGAACGAAAAGCGCCCGGGCTTAAAGCCTTTTGCTTTTGCGTCCTTGGTTTGCGCGAATAGGTCACGAATATCGCCAAACAATCCCGTATAAGTTGCGGGATTGGAGCGCGGCGTGCGCCCGATGGGGCTTTGGTCGATGCTGATCACCTTGTCGAGGTGCTCAAGCCCCTCAATTGCATCGTGTTTCCCCGCATAGGTGATGGCACGGTTGAGCTTTTCCGCCAGTACGGGGTACAAAATGCCGTTTACAAGCGAGGATTTTCCCGATCCCGAAACGCCAGTGACACAAACGAAGCAGCCGAGCGGGATCGTAACGTCAATATTTTTGAGATTGTTCTGCCGTGCCCCCTTGACGGTGAGGAAATTTCCGTTCCCCGTTCTGCGATTTTGCGGTACGTGAATGCGTTTTTTGCCCGAAAGATAGGCTCCCGTGATCGAATCGGGATTTTGCATCACCTCTTTTGGCGTACCCGCCGCCACGATCTTTCCGCCGTGAATGCCCGCACCGGGGCCGATGTCAACGATATAATCGGCGTTTTCCATGGTCTCCTCGTCGTGCTCTACCACGATGACCGTATTTCCAAGATCACGCAGGCGTTTGAGGGTACCGATCAGCTTGGAATTGTCGCGCTGGTGCAAGCCGATACTGGGCTCGTCCAGAATATACAGCACACCCACGAGAGACGAACCGATCTGTGTGGCGAGACGGATGCGCTGTGCCTCACCGCCCGAAAGCGTTCCCGCCTTGCGTGAAAGCGTGAGATAATCCAAGCCCACGCTGACAAGGAAGCCAAGCCGCGCGCGTACTTCCTTTAAAATTTCACGCGCAATGGTCTCCTCGGTCTCGGTCAGTTTGAGCGAATTGACAAACGTGAGTGCTTTTTCGATCGAAAGCGAGCAGAATTCATGAATGTTCAAGCCCCCCACCGTAACGGCAAGAGGCGCGGGAGCAAGCCGCTGTCCGTTGCACTCGGGGCAAGGTGCCTCCTCCACAAATTGGTCATAATATTCATTGCCCATCATCTGCATGCGGTTTTGGATCATCTTGACAAGCCCTTCAAACTTCACCTTTTGGTGATGCTCCTCGTGGGCGTACCAGCGGTGGATGTCGTAGATCTCATCTCCCGTACCGTACATCAGCTTTTGATACTGATCCTCGGAAAAATCCGAGATCGGCGTGTCAAGCCCAAAGCCGAAGCGCTCGCCAACGGCGGAAAACAGCGGTCCGTTCCAGCTCTCCTCCTCTAAGGTTTTAAAGCCGTTGACGTTGATCGCGCCCTCGCGCAAAGACAAAAAGCGGTTTGGAATAAGACGGTCGGTGGCAATGCGTTGCAGGTCGCCAAGCCCCGCGCAGTGCGCACACGCTCCCGTTGGGTTGTTGAACGAGAACATCCGCGGCTCGAGCTCGCCAAACGAGATATTGTGCTCCTCGCAGGCGTAGCTTTGTGAAAATTCGTATTCCTTTGCTTCTCCATCACGCGGGACGGTAGCAATGATCAGATGCCCGTCGGCGGCGGCAAGGGCGTTTTCCACCGAATCGGCAAGGCGGGATTCGATCCCCTCTCGCATGACAAGTCGGTCGACAACGATCTCAATGCTATGTTTTTTGTTTTTGTCGAGCTTGATCTCCTCGGAAAGATCGTACATATTTCCGTCTACGCGCACGCGCACGTAACCGCGCTTTTTCGCGTCGGCAAGCACCTTTTCGTGCATACCCTTTTGCGTGCGGACAACGGGCGAGAGCACCATAAAACGCTCCCCCTCTGGAAATTCAAGGATTTTATCAATGATCTGGTCGGTGGTCT
>JAFTXB010000010.1 GCA_017461825.1 Clostridia bacterium | reverse complement strand
TTTATGTTCTCCCACCAAGGTCGCGCCGGCGCATAGGAAAAGCGCCACTCCGCTACGCTTCGTGACGCTTTTCCTATGCGATTCCTTAATTCTTTATCTTTTCGTCAGATTTTTTTCACCCCAACTATTGACAAAGAGCCCTTTTTTTTGCCATTTACAGGCCAATTTTTTGAAAGTGTTTATTTTTTAACAATTTTTTCAAAGAAATTTTTGCATAACATCTTGATTTTTTTCGCAGAATATATTAAAATATAGAGTGGTACAAATTTGAGTGAGTTACCTTTTGATATGGATGGAGAAAAGAGAGGATAAACGATTATGGCAGCATTCAGAAAAATCGGAATTTTGACCTCGGGCGGAGATGCTCCCGGTATGAATTCCTGTATAAAAGCAGTGGTCAACAAGGCGTATTCCATGGGTATAGAGGTCGTCGGCGTTGTCGGTGGCTACGCAGGACTGATCAAAGGAGATCTTGTCCCTCTGACTCAACAGAGCGTAGGTTCGGTTATGTCCAAGGGCGGTACGTTCCTGTATTCCAGCCGTTGCCCCGAATTCAAGACCGAAGAGGGAATGCAACAGGCTGTCAAGACCTGCCATGAAAATGATATTGACGCATTGGTCTGCATTGGCGGAGACGGAACCTTCCGCGGTGCCACCGATATGACTTTCCACGGAATTCCGTCTATCGGACTTCCCGGTACCATTGACAACGATATTACCGCAACCGACTATACCATCGGTCTTGATACATCTATCAACACCACGGTGGAGATCATTGATAAGTTGCGTGATACCTGCGAGTCTCACGAACGCTTGAATGTGGTCGAGGTCATGGGACGCGATTGCGGACAGATCGCTCTTTATGCGGCTGTCGCATCGGGAGCTGTAGCGGTTGCCATTCCCGAGATGCCTTTTGATGAGGCAGCGGCAATCGAAAAGATCCGCACCCTGCGCGCCGCTGGCAAGAGAGGTATGATCGTGGTGGTCTCCGAGGGTATGTTTAATCCCGACGGAACGCCATACTCCGAAACGCTTGCCAAGAAGATTGAGGCAGAGACCGGCGTTGAAACCAAATTCATGCGTCTGGCGCACGTTGTTCGCGGTGGCAATCCCACTGTAAGAGACCGCACAACCGCGGCTGAAATGGGTGTCAAGGCGGTTGAACTTTTGGTTGCCGGTAAGAGCAATGTGGTGATGTGTCAACTTGATGACGAGATCGTTCCCGTTGATATTGCGTTTGCCCTGATTGCCGACCGTATGTATAAAAACAAGCTTAAGGACGGGGATCTGGACAAGTTTACCGCCGAGCAGATTGAGAAAATGAAGGCGCTTTCCAAGAAGCGTCAAAACGAGATCAACAATCTCTACAAAGTCGCATCCGATGTTGGATGCTGATAGAATCAAAAAGAACCACCCGTTTGCGTTTCAGCAAACGGGTGGTTTATTTTATAGTTTGAGTTGATTCAGCTTTAGAATACGCGAGCTGTTGAGGATCACCGCAAAGGCACCGACATTGTGCAGGATCGAGCCCGCCAACACGCTGATGACGCCAAAGGTGGAGAGCAGGATCATCAAAAAACTGATGCAAAGAGAAAGCACAAGATTTTGATAGATGATGCTTCTCGTTTTTCGGGCGAGAATAACCGAGAGCGGAATATTCATGAGGTTGTCGCTCATCAAGGCAACGTCAGCCGATTGAATGGCGAGATCCGAGCCCATTGCCCCCATCGCAATTCCTACATGTGCCTCCTTGAGTGCCAGCGCGTCATTGATACCGTCACCGATCGCCAGTACTTTATGCTCGGACTTAATCGACTGAATGGCGGTCAGCTTATCCTCAGGTAACAGCTGTGCCTGATATTCGTCGATTCCGGTTGCGGCGCAAATGCGTTGCGCCACTTCTTGGCGGTCACCCGTCAGCATTACAAAACGGTCAATGCCCAAACTTTTGAGCTTTTCAACGGTACTGCTTGCCTCCGGACGCGGTGTATCATTGAAGCAGAGTGCACCGAGCAACATTCCGTTTTTCGAAACATAACTGACAGAGCCGATGCATTGATCCACGATATTTTGCGGTACTTCAATGCCAAGCGAGCGCAACCATTTTAGGTTACCAAAGCGTAACACAGTTCCATCGGTTGGCGAAGTTGCCTCCAACCCTTTTCCCGAAAGCTCGGTCAAGGTATAGCCGAGATTGTTGGGTGTGCGGTCCTTCAGTGACGCAACCACAGCCTGTGAGATCGGGTGGTTGGAGACCGAGGAGAGCATGAGCGCCGTATCAAGCAGTTCGTTCTCGTCCACACCGTCAGCCGTAACATGCGAGGTCAATGCCAGCGCGCCTTCGGTAATGGTTCCTGTTTTATCAAAGACCACAGCGTTGATCTCACCCAGCTCTTCAATAAATTTTGAGTTTTTGATCAGGATTCCTCGCTTGGTCGCAACTGATAGGGCTGCGATCATGGGTGCTGAGCTGACCAGCATCTGTCCGCATGGGCAGGAGACTACCAAAATGGCGATTGCTTTGCTCAGATCCGATGTGAACAGCGCAACTGCGGCTGCAATGGCAAGAATAAAGGGGATGTAGTAGCGCATAAATCGGTCGATCAAACGCGATTCAGGTACTGCGATCTTTTCGGCTTTTTCTAAAAAAGACAGAATATGTGAAAACGAGGTGTCGACGAACTCCTTTTGCACCTCAACCATAAGCTGACTGTCAAGGTTTACCGTTCCGGCAAATACCGAGTCTCCTACTTTTACGCGCACGGGCTCGGGTTCACCGGTCAGCGATTTTTGGTCGATATGCGATTCGCCGCTGATGATCTTACCGTCGATCGGTACTCCGGCACCCGGCTTAATGAGGATCCTTTGTCCGATTTGCAGGTTCTTTGCATCTACGCGGCGCTCCGTGTCACCGTCGATCAAAACCGCCGTGCTCTGCTGCATTTGACGTAATCCGTCAATGATGTCCCTGCCGCCTACAATACTTCGCTCCTCGAGAAAATGCGCAAGATTCAAGATCAAGGGAATGATCGCGGATAGGATCAGCTCTCCCGACAGGTAGCATGCAATGATGGCAATTGACACCAGCATTTCCATAGCGTTGGTAAAGTCGCGTGTAAATACGCCCTTTATTGCCGATTTCAATACAGGCAATCCCTCTGCCAAAAACGCGACCGTGTAAAGCAGGGGAGCAATCACCGCATTGCCGGGCAGGAGATATTCATATATCAGACCGATCGCAATACATGAGAGCGCGATCGCCGCCGAGATGATCTCTGTCTTTAACTTTCTTTTTTTCGAACGGCTCAAATCAGAGCCGGACAGCGCTTCAAGATTGTCACTTCCTGTATGATTGATATTTTTCATAGGCGTTATTCTCCTGAGATGATGATCTTGCTGTCATCATCGGTCACCACTCGCACCTTGCCGATCGAAGATAGCGCTTTTGCCATCTTTTCGCGGTAGATCCTTGCGCGTACAACGTCTGGAGTTGCCTGATATTCTTCAAGCACACCCCAAAACTCATTCAGTTCGTTCGTAGCTGCCGAGAGCGCGTAAGCGTATGCCGACTGTGCAGACTGAACCGTTAGGTTGGCAACCGACTGTGCCTGCGGAAGAATGGTGTTGCTGTATTGCTTTGCGTTTTCAATCATGGTGCTGGCTTCTACCGTTGAGGCGTTTACCTGTTCGTAAACATAGCGTACCTCCTCGGGCATGCTGACATTTGTCAGCTCAATTGCTTGCAGTGTGATCCCCGTACCTGCCGCGGTCAGTTTCCTTTGTGCCTCTTCAATGACAGATCTTGCATAGACCTCCTTGCCCGAGGTGAGAATGTCGTCCACATCGGTATAGGCGGCGGTTTCAAGCATGGCATTGCTGACGCAGGCATCGATCATGCGGTCGGCTTGGTTGATATACAGGGCATAGGCAACGGGATCCGAAACGGTGTATTTGACCGAGGTGCTGACAAGCGCGATGTTCTGATCCCCCGTGATAAGATAGCCGCTGTTTTTCCAATCTACAATATCTCCGTAGGTGTAATGCGTTTCCACCGTCTGCTGGATCACATTGTCGGTGGGAACCGTGACCACCTCGTCAATGAAATAGGGAAAGGTAAACAGAAGTCCCGGCTCATGGATCTGCTCCTCTGCGGTGTTTCCAACGATCTTGCCAAATCGCAAAACGATTGCTACTTCACCGCTTTTCACCACACGAACCCCCGAAAAGGCGATGCAGGCGAGGACGACGATGCTGAGCACGATAAAGCAACGTGAGACCGTACCGAGAACGTCTTCCAAAAAGCTTTTTTTCATGATCTTGTTCCCCCGGCTTGCTCGATCAATTCATAAATGGCATCAATCAACGCATTTCGATCGTCTTCGGGGAGCTGAGCAAGAATGTAGTTGAGATCCTTGACGACCGTTTCATCCGATTCATCTGTCAAAATATCACTGTAGTCCAAAAGAATATTAAAGGGATAGGAGTTGGCTGTGACGACCAGGGTGGTGTCCTGAGATACCGATGCAACGATGGTATCCAGTTCCTTGAGAAATTGGTAGAGCTCCATATTTGCCGCCTGCGCTTCGGCATAGATCTTTGCAACCTCTGCTTCGGTTTTAGCGTAGATCTCAGATGCCTCGATCTCGGCACCCGAAATGATCTGGGAGTATTCGGTGTCGGCATCCGATATGATCTTATCGGCATCCTTTTGAGCCTCGGCAATGATGGTGTCAATATCCTTTTGGCGATCGGCGCGCATTTGTGCAAATACACTTTCCAAGTTGGTATCCGGTAGAGAGATACGCAAAATACTGATGTCATTTACAGAAATTCCGTAGCTGGCTTCGCAAGTGCTCTTGACAGCGTTATAGATCTTTTCTTGGATCTCGTCGGAGCGGATCTCCTCTTTTTCCAAAGAGAGCAAGGATTTCAGCTCATAGGATCCCAAAACGCTGTTAGTGGCACTGAATATCTGATCGTTGATGTAGGATTCCACCTTTTCTTGTGAACCGA
The DNA here is from genome assembly GCA_017461825.1 of Clostridia bacterium. GTDB lineage: Bacteria > Bacillota > Clostridia > Oscillospirales > CAG-272 > UMGS1865. Next base: position 7,914 of record JAFTXB010000010.1, on the reverse strand, counting down.
TGCTGTTGTGAAACTGCAACGGATCGTCGATCGACCAGAGCGCATAGGATTGGATAATGATATTGCGGTTGTCTTTTGTGGTAGTTTCCAGATGATTGGATTCGAGATACTGCAATCTGTTATCGTATACCGTAACCGTTTCAAAAGGCCAGGGAAGCTTAAAATACAGCCCCGCTTCGGTGATCTCGGCGCGCGGTGCGCCAAACCGCAGGATCACGGCACAGCTTCCTTCACGCACCTCACAGGTAAAGCCAAAATAGCCCACCACGATCACAAGGGCGATGGCGATCACGATCTTGACCCAAGGAAAGGCGGCTTTTTTTGTTTCTTCGGTACCCGATTCGTTTTGCACTTGTTGTGTTTTATGTTTCATAATTTAAGCAGAACTCCTTCGTTTCAATTAACGGGGGTAAGCGTTCCCCAAATGATGCGTGAACCGTCAACGCCCTTGCCCAAAATTACAAGATTGGCACCTTGATATGCGGTTCCGATGGCTTCCATGTATTTATAATACGTATAGGTTTCGGGATTTCCGTTGTATGCCTCAACAGCAGCCATAAATTCCGCAACCTCGGAACGTGCTGTTGCCACACGGTTGTAGTAAACGGTGTTTGCCGAATTGAGGATCTGGATGCGTTGAGATGTTGCCTCAAAGCCGCGCACGGCGGCTTGCGCCCGAGCTTCGATCAAGATCCTTTCGGCATCGATTCCCACGCCGATAAAATCCTGATAGACCTGAGCTACCTCAACAGGCGGATGTATGCTTTCCATGATGACATTGACAATTTCGATTCCCGTATTGGATTCGTCAACGGCTGCAGCCAGATCCTCACGAAAATCGTTTGCAAATTTCTCGCGGTCGACCGTGAGCAGGGTTTGCAGATCGGTGGTCATGGTGCGGCTGGTGGTCAATTCATACGCCTTTGCTTCAACGATACGGTCGGGGCTGGTCGTGTTTTGCAGATACTCCTTGAGGTCATCGATTCTGTATTCCACACGCAGGTTCAGCGAAACCAGCTCATTTCCGCTTCCAAGCAACAGCTTGTATTCACTGTCGCCGTGATCTTTGGTCCAAACATTATCAACGTTCTCATCGGATTTGTATCCAATGGTGATCTTGTTGATGGTCTTGGTATTGTAGATCTCGGTTTTGTCAAATGGATAGGGGAGCGTCAAATGTAACCCGGGCTCCAGCGTTTGCTCCTGCATGGAGCCAAGTCGGTACACAACTGCCTCTTGGTGCGATTCGACATACACGATACCGGTGGAAAACCAGAGAAGAAACAGCATGCCCAAAACAGTGATCGGAAGGATCTTTCGCACGTATTTGATGCTCCATAGGCTTCGCAGGGTAATTCCCGTGTTTTCTTCGAGAAAGGATATCACCGAGAGCTCCTTCGCGTCTGCACCGAAAAAGGGGAGCAGAATGACAACGGTGGGGGATGTATCAAGTTCGCGGCGGAGCATATGTACTGCAAGCGACACAAGGATCATTGTCGCTACATAATAAAAGAGCACCGCAAATGCGTAGATGAGGTATTTTTGAATATCGTAGATGTTCAGCATGATCAGCGCCACCGCAACAGCGAGCAGGAGCGTTACGATCTTTGCCAAATTAAAAAAGGCGCGGAAGTTTTTGAGAAGCGCTGTTACAAATCTGTCATTGCTTACGGTATGCTTGCAGAGCTTGTCAAGGATGATCGCAATGATAAACAATGCCACCAATACTACCAAATGCCAGTATGCCGGTGTGGGGACGGTGGGCTCTGCAAAGGCACGAACCCCAAACCAAATGCAGGTTCCCACCAATGCGCCAAGCAGAAAAATTCCTGCGAGCTTGACACGTAAACGGTTGTAAGCGATTCCAAGCAGATGAGATAGCTTGCGGAGCACCGTCAGTATAGACGTTCCGCGCTTTTTCCAACCGCTTTCTGTCGATGAGGTGCCCTCGTTACCTGCTTCGTCGGAGAGGGGAGCAGCAGCCTTTAGCGGAATGTCTTTGCGGAACAGCCAAAGGAGCAGATTGACCGAGCCGAGCAGGAGAAAGAAGATTGCCGCAGGTAGAAAGGGGAGGTAATTTCCCGATCGGTAAAGAAAGAGCAGAATGCCGAAGAAGGAAAAGATCCCACAGGTCGAGACCAGGATCGGCATCAGACTTGATGCGCGTTTTTGATTCATACGTGCCTCCGAAAAAAAGAATTTCTGAGTCGGTTCTAAAAATATACAATTAAATTATAGCATGAGTTTTCTGAAAAGTCAAGAATGGGAAGTTACGTTTTTATTAATATTGTAAGAAAAACTACTTTTCAAAAACGTTCAGCATAAATGATAACGACTGTTGACAAATGGAGAGTTTCGGTGTATAATTTCTGTGTTAGACTTTTCAAAAAAACATAAAATCGATCAAGACAGTTAAAGGAGTATTTGAAATCATGAAACAAAAGAAAATTTCCATTGAGAATATGACCTTGCGTGAGAAGATCAATCAAACCATCGTCGTCCTGATGGCAAAGGATAAAAAGCCCACGTTTGCCCCGGGTGCGGCATTCTTTTTCGGTCAGATCATCACAGAAGCCGACGAGGCGGGGCTGGAGGAGCTGCGCGGCTATGTCAAGGAGCTTGCCGATGCGTGTGAGATCCCGCCGCTGATCACCTCGGATTTTGAAAACGGATGCGGCAGTATGGTAAGTGCGCTCACGCCACTGCCCTATATGATGGGACTTGGTGCTACCAACGACGCGCAATTGGCGTACGATTACGGAAAAGTAACGGCGCTTGAGGCACGCTCCATCGGCGCAAACTGGACCTTTTCGCCCGTCAGCGATCTCAACCGCAACCGCCGCAATCCTCTGGTCAACAACCGAGGACTTACCGACAATACCGAGCTTGCCATCAAAATGCTCCCGCAGATCGTCCGTGGAATGCAGGAAAACGGACTTTCCGCCTGCGCCAAGCATTTCCCGGGCGACGGCATGGACTACAGAGACCAACACATCACTACCACCTATAACGATTGTAGCATGGACGATTGGCGTGCCACTTATGGAAAGGTCTTTTCCGAAATGATCAAGAGCGGAGTGGATTCGGTCATGGCGGGGCACATCGGTCTCCCTGCATACCCGCAACAGATCGACGAGCGCCTGGATATGCCTTATCCTGCAACCCTTTCCAAGGAGCTGATCACCGATCTGCTCAAGGGCGAGATGGGCTTTGACGGTATCGTTGTCACCGATGCCCTCGACATGGGCGGCTTTGCGGGCTGGTATCCCACGCAGGAGCAAAGCGAGATCGAATCCTTTAAGGCAGGCTGTGATATGATGCTGTGGCCGAGCGATTCGTATGCCGACAATCTGGAAAAAGCCATTCTTTCGGGCGAGGTGCCCATGGAGCGCTTGGACGATGCCGTCACGCGTATCCTGCGTGTCAAGGAGCGCCGAGGTCTCTTCGCACCCGACCGCGAGCTGTTCCACGATCTTTCAAAGGAAGAAGCAAGCTTTGTCAAGGAAGTTCAAAAGCGTTGCTCCGATCAGAGCATCACGCTTGTGCGCAACAAGCTCGGGCATTTTCCGCTTGATCCCCAAAAGTCACCCAAGATCGGTGTCGTAGTGATCTGCGAATACGCCCCCGCGCTCAAAGAGGCAAAGGCGCTCAAAACCGAATTTGAAAAGCGCGGATTTGCGGTGGATTACAACGATGAGGGGAAGATCACACGGCAGGAGGCAAAGCGACTCTTTGAGGAGAACGATCTGGTCATTTACGCAACCTTTTCGCGCCCCTTCCGTCCCGTCGGTTTCTTGGATTATACGGGCGAGCGCACCAGCCGTCTCCGCACCTCTTACACGCAACCGAGTTATCAGGACAAGCTGGCTGTCGTCAGCTTCGGCTCTCCTTATTTCGGGGATCAGTATTTTGAAAAGGCGCAGACCTACGTCAACGCGTATTCCATGCTGACTTGCTCGGTCGAGGCATTCGTCCGCGCGGCTTGCGGAGAGATCGAGTTTATGGGTAGATCCCCCGTAGCACTCCACGAGCGTCCGACCTCAACGATTACGGTCGTTTGATGGTGAGAAAACCATATCAACAGACAAAATAAAAACCGAAGGGCTGTTTCAAATGCACCGAATGATGTATTTGAGACAGCCCTTATGCTTGTAAAGACCGATGGATATTCCCCAAAAACGATTTAATCGCTTCTTTCTGAAAATAATAAAAGCCGTTACATACCATGTAGACAAAAACAGATCAAAAATTTGTTTGCCTACGTAGGCTATGTAATGGTTTTTGTCATGTGAGATTGTCTCACAGTATATAAGATCCAAGTGCATTTTTCCGTATTTGCCGAGAGGGGCGTTCTTCTGAATCTTTTTCCGCTTCTAAATGTATCGTCAATTATTCATTTTTTAATCCTTTCATATCTGTAAAGCGCGGGTACGGGAGGAATGCCGAGAATGTATTTGCAAATCTCTCGTTTACAATACAATCTCCAAAAGGTTGGTGCTTTTTCAAACAGCAAAATCCGATAAAAATCTTCAAGCCGAGGTTTGTAAAGATATTATATCATAAAACTTTGAATAGTTCAATAACCATCGCACACAAAGAGGTTGAAATGATTGCAAAAATATGGTATAATGATTCTATCATAAGTTGATCGGTTTGCTGAATAAGAATTTGACGAGGTGATTACCTATGACGGAATATGAAAAAATGCACAATGGAATGATTTACGATTGCCTTACGGAAGAATTGGGTGAGGTTCAAAAGCATAGCCACCGCCTCTGCGAACAGTATAATAAGCTTGGTGTGGACGATGGCGAAGAAAAGAAAAAGATACTGCATCAGCTTTTCCCTAATGATGATTTTGGTGGGTATCGTTCTATGGAAACACCAATTTTTATAGACAATTATCGAGAAATAAAAATAGGCAAAAACTTTTACTCCAACATCCATTTTTCCTTTATTGCCGGAAACACCGTTGAAATTGGTGATAATGTGTTTATCGGCCCTTACTGCACACTTGCAACAGGCATACATTCATTGATCGCTGAGGAAAGAAGAATAACCGTCGATGAAAACGGTGTAGCACATGATTATGAATACGGCAAGCCTATTAAGATCGGTAACGATGTTTGGATCGCCTCGAACGTTACCGTGTGCGGAGGTGTTACAATTGGTGACGGGAGCGTGATCGGTGCGGGTTCGGTTGTAACGAAGGATATTCCCAAAGGCGTTTTGGCGGCGGGTAACCCTTGCCGTGTTATTCGAAAAATTACCGAAAAAGACAGCATGTATCTAAAAGTTAAAAGAAATTGACAAATAAGATATCTCTTGAAAGAGTATGCAAATGAGGAGATCGATATCGCAAAGGTAATGCTTATGTGTTTAATTCACGACATTGTAGAGATCGATGCCGGGGATACCTATGCGTATGATACGGAAAGTTTGAAAAACCAAAAGGCGCGCGAGGACATAGCTAAAGAAAGAATTTTTTCCATATTGCCCAAAGAACAGGCACGAGAGCTTATAGAAATATTTGATGAATTTGAGGTATACGAAACCCCCGAATCGAGATTTGCTCACGTAATGGATAACATTCAGCCGCTTATTTTGAATGATAGCAACAACGGTGGCGATTGGCGAGAGCATAATGTTACGATGGAGCAGATCTATGGAAGGCAAAGTAAAACGAAATTGGGTTCAGAACGCTTGTTTGAGGTGACCGACGAAATTATCAAAAAAACATCAAAAAAGGCAATTTGAAGGAATAACAAATTCCAACAAACAATACCAACCGTCAGACGAGATCTTAAGAGATTGTAAGCTTGAAACAGTATCTCCCAATATGCTATAATATAAGTACCGAAGATACAGGAGGTCGCTATGCCACTCAAAATCATCAGACAAGACATCACGAACATTAAATGCGATGCGATCGTCAACCCGACAGACCAGCATTATGCGCACGGCGGCGGTACTGATGCGGCGATCCCTGCGGAGTGGCTGGAGACGCTGAAAAAGAGGGACTATATCGAAGATATGTGCGAGAGGGCGGCAAAACATTTGGGAGTCTGTTAAGGCATACACACCTGCTTCGGTAAGTCCGGAGGTTGTTATAACATCCTCATTTGTAAATACGATCATCTCAATTTCGGAATTGTAATACTTTTTTCATCATGATGTCCTCCTTATTCTGCTGCGTCGAGCGTGTCGGTGGGAAGTTCGCTGATGTCAAGCGTAAATACGGTGTTTGCACCGTACACAACGGTCGTGCCGTCGGCGGCTACGTAGTAGGGAGTTCCCGTAAAGGTAATTTCTTAACAGTAATATTTATCGTGGTAGCATCGTTTTTTCGTGAAAACAGGATCGCTGTGCCCGCATTAACAAAATACCTTGACCAAACAGCGTAAAACTGCCGTTCGGTCAAGGTATTTTCGCCGCGCCAAACGGCGTGAAATGGGCCTTTCACAAAATTGTTAAAAATACAAGACCGTAAATCAATTTACAAAAGAGTTACGGTCTTGCAAAATAATATCACTGTTTAAAAATACAGAATATTGTTGGCATTTGCATCAAAAGCTAAGATCAGTCCTCTTTCTTTTTGCATACAAATGCTGCCGCGGCAGCAACCACTACAATTGCTACACTGCCAACAACAGATCCGCATCCACCCTCTTTATCGTCAGGAGCGGTTGTGGTGGTTTCGGTCTTCTCAGCGGTGGTCTCCTCTGCTGTTGTGGTATCGGCTACGGTCGTTTCCTCAGCAGTTGTGGTCTCGGGCTCGGTTGTGGTCTCCTCGGGAGTTGTGCTCTCCTCGGGTGCCTTCACCGTTACGGTGATGCCATCAAGTGCCTTGTTCGCAAACAGGCTTGCAAAGGATGCGTCAAGCGCAACAGGATAAGGATAACCCGTGTTGGTTACTTTCCAATCAGGGGTGTCCAGCTCCAATTTATCAACAACGGTGGTGAAACCATCACATTGATAAGCGGGCGTAATGGTGTCTACGAGAGCCGCATCGTTGTAGATCAGGTTTGTTCCGGTTGCGGTGATCGTGGTTGCTTGTTGCAAACGTACGTTTCCAACCAGAGCGCTCTTTACGGATGTATTGTTCGTGGTGATTTCAAAGCCGCAATTTTCAATGTTGATCTTAACGGGGAAGAGAATATTTTCTCCCCAACGGCGACCGTACAATGCGCCAACGCGTCCAACACCGTTCTTCGTATTGAGAGTTCCCTTGAAAAACGTATTCTTTGCAGTGATCTCGACCTTGGCTGCACCGATTACACGACTGAACAAAATGGCAGCGCCGGTATTAGCAGTTTCAGATTGCATATCAAGGTTTACGTCAAAGTAACAATTCTCAACTGTAAGGTGGATATCGTCGGAAGAGAAGGCAGAATGTGTGTTTGCCGATATCTGACCAAACAGTGCCAAAGCTTCATTTCGGGTTGATTTTGCCACTGCATTTTCGTTTTCCATCACAATCGCCAAATTCTTTACCGTCAGCTCGGTAACGCCCTCAGCAAAGTTAAAAAGAATGACGTTGTGATATTCTCCGTCCTTCAGGATAACCTTGTGTCCGTTGCCGTCAATGTGCATTTTACAGCCTGCCCACAGCGAGACTGCCGAAGCATTTTCTGCGGTGCTCCAACCTTCGTAGGTCAGATCCTGCGTCAGCTTCATGGTGTTGCCGGCTACGTTTTTCGCAGTATCTGCAATCAACGCCGTGACCGAAGCCGCATCGCAGCCGGTACGGATCATATCGCGGTAGGCACGCTCGCCCAGAATCGCACTGATGGCGTCAATGACGATGGATTTACCGGCACCGGTCTCGCCGGTCAGCACATTAAATCCCCGGTCAAAGGAAATATCCGCGCTCTCAATGACCTCAATATTTTCGATATGCAGAAGACTCAGCAC
>JAFTXB010000175.1 GCA_017461825.1 Clostridia bacterium | reverse complement strand
TATTTACCTCCAAAAAATATTAATTTGACAGCTGTCAATATCTATATTATACCACAAATTTGAAAGGATTGCAAGAGTTTTCTTCTCTAATATTAAAATTATGAAAAAAATGTCGAAAAATCATTGACAAATCTTAAATTGAGTGGTATTATAATGTTAACCCAAGATTAAAAATAAATGAATAACGGGAGGAAAAGCAATGGGAATTGCTGACCAAAGAGTCATTGACCAAAAAATCGAAGAGGGCGAAAAGGCAGAAAAGAAAGCACTTCTTAAGCGCCAAAAAGAACTGATGAAAAAGGAAAAGGTCAGCTTTTTCGCGGATTTTAAGAAGTTTATTACCAAGGGTAATGTCTTGGATCTTGCCGTTGGTATGGTGATCGCCACCGCCTTTAACGCAATTGTTAACGGCTTGGTGAAAAACATCATCACCCCTTGTGTAACCTATTTTACCAGCGGAGTCAGCATCAACGAATGGGAATACATCCTGCGTGAAGAAGTGAAAAATGCAGAGGGGGTTGTTGAAGTAACAAAGATCTCTGTGCAATACGGACTCTGGCTGCAAGCAATCGTTGATTTCTTCATCATTGCGCTCAGCGTGTTTGTTGCTGTCCGCGTGATCCGCAAGATGGAGCGTAAGCTCAACGCGAAGGAGATCGCAAAGAAAGAAGCCGAGGCAGCCGCAAAGAAAGCCGAAGAGGACGCAAAAGCGGCAGAGGCACAGGCAGCAGTCGAAGCAAAAGCCGCAGAAGAAAAAGCTATCCTTGATGAATATTACGCAAACATACGCGAGCAATCCGCACTTTTGCGCGAGATCAAGGACGCATTAAAAAAATAAAACTGTATAGAAAAAAGGAGTATCAACACGGATGCTCCTTTTTTTCAAAAAAAACAGGCGATTATCAAACATTCTCCTAAAAATCCCTTTACTTTTTTGGGGTTTTATGATACAATATAAAGAGGATAGTTTTAAATCGATATAAAGAAAGGAGCTCATCTTTATGAATTATAATGAACGGTATTACCGTAAAATTATGGGCTCGATTGGGTTGACAATGCTTCTTTTTTATGCTTTGATCAACGTTTTTGCAGTAGCGATCGTCGTATTTGAATCACTGTTGGCGTTTTTCGATATTTCGGATGTTGCCGCAACGGTTGCGTATGAATTGTTTTACGGCGCGGGCTACCTATTGTCATTTATGTTGCCTGTGCTTTTATTAAAGGCTTTGATCGGCAAATCCTCTTATCCCTATAAACAAATGTATACATCGTTTAAGATCTCACCGTGGGTACTTCTTTTGATTCCGGCAGGAATCGCTTTGATTTATTCGGCTGCTTATGTCAATGCGGGATTTGTCAGTATTTTTGATTATTCTGATTTCTCTGCCGAATATTTGTGGGGAACCCAAAGCGGGCTGTTAGAGCCATATCATATTGTATTGCAATTTATCGTCATGTGTGTGGTTCCGGGCTTTTGTGAGGAGTTTTTGTTCAGAGGTGCTATTTTGACCAATTGCTTGCCGTTTGGCAAAACTTCCGCTATCATGATCAGTTCGTTTTTGTTTGCAATGATGCACCAAAATCCCGAACAAATTCTATATACTTTTGTCGCAGGTATTGTTTTGGCGGTTTTGTATGAAAAAACAAAAAGCATTTGGCCGGGAACGGTTTTGCATATTCTTAATAATTTTTCATCGGTCATGCAAGGCATCATTTTCGAAAAATACGGGTATGATGTTTTTGGATCGGTTTGGGCAAGCGTTTTTGAAATCATAATCCTATTTTTGGGAATCCTCGCTCTTGCTGTGATCATTATACGTTTTTTCTCCAAAAAACGCGATTTTTCAAATGGGATTTATCAAAGAGATTTCTCGGTAGCTGAAAGCTATGCATCCTGCTCTGTTGCACCTAAACAGGCAGTCAGACTCTTTTTAACGCCTTCCATGCTCATTTTTCTGATCCTTTCTGCTTTACAAATGCTGATACTTTTATTGATGGCGGTGTTACATGGAATCTTTGCATGAATGTTGGATGCGTTTAGCTCTTGATGAAGCACGTATGGCTGCGGAGCAGGGAGAAATTCCGATTGGAGCCGTGGTTGTACGAAATGGCGAAATGATATCCAAGGCACATAACATGTGCGAAATTAAGAAAAGCGCTGTGGCACACGCAGAGATCCTGGCGATTGAAGAGGCTTCGAGAAAACTCGGCTCATGGCGGCTTTCCGATTGTACGCTTTACGTGACCTTGGAACCGTGTCCTATGTGCACGGGTGCTATTATTAATGCGCGGGTTCAAAAACTTGTGTTTGCCGCAAAAGATCCGCGCGCAGGTGCTTGCGGCTCTCTTATCAATATACCCTCATATCCGATGGAATCGCATCCTACGGTCGAATATGGCGTTATGCAGAATGAATCTCTCGATTTGCTTCGCGCTTTTTTCGCGAAAATGAGACAACAAAAATAATTTTTAACTGCCATGAATGGCAGAAGCTTTTTCCGAAAGGTTTGGTAATTAAAATGTCAAAGGTTTTTATTCCTCAAGACTATAAATCGCATCTTTCTTTACGACAAACTCAATACGCAATTAAAAAGGTCAAAGATTTTTTTGAAAAAGATCTGTCGATCCAATTGAACTTGATTCGTGTTTCCGCACCTCTATATGTAGCGTCAAACAGCGGTCTTAACGATGATCTAAACGGTGTGGAACGTGCTGTTCGGTTTGATCTTTTATCGGGGACTGAGCTTGAAATTGTACATTCTTTAGCAAAATGGAAACGGTTTGCTTTGAAAGAATATGGTTTTGAAGTTGGCGAAGGTCTTTATACCGATATGAACGCGATCCGACGGGACGAGGAGACCGATAATATTCATTCAATGTTTGTTGACCAATGGGACTGGGAGAAGATCATTACACGCGATATGCGCACAGAGCAAGTCTTGCGTGAAACCGTGAATTGTATATATCAGTCGTTGCGGCATACTGAAAACTATATTGTAAATGAGTATTCATTTATCGGGAGACTTCTGCCTGAACATATCACTTTCATTACAACTCAAGAATTAGAGGATCGTTGGCCTGATAAAACGGCAAAGGAGCGTGAATATGCCGCGGCAAAGGAATACGGCGCCATCTTTTTGATGCAGATTGGCGGAAAGCTGAAAAGCGGACAGATTCATGACGGACGCGCCCCCGACTACGATGATTGGAATCTTAACGGTGATATTATTGTGTATTATCCGATTTTAGATATTGCATTGGAGCTTTCTTCTATGGGGATTCGTGTTGACGAAGAAACTTTACGCCGTCAACTCGCCGAAAGAGGTTGTTCAGGAAGAGAAACTCTTCCGTTTCACAAGGCACTTTTGAATGGGGAATTGCCATATACGATTGGCGGTGGAATTGGGCAGTCCCGTATGTGTATGTTTTTCTTGAGAAAAGCACATATCGGGGAGGTACAATCTTCTTATTGGTCTCAAGAAGATATTCAAATTTGTGAGAAAAAGGGAGTTCATTTGCTGTAATTCTGTTCGGAAGCAGAATCGGATGCGTTCGTTTCTGCTTCTTTCCATGATTTGATAAAAAGAAAGGAGACCGAATGAAAAAAGCAGTTTCTCTGTTATTGGTTATTTTTTGTTTTTGCGCACTGCTGCTTGGATGCGGTGACAAGGAACCTGCGGCGGATGTTAAACTTCGCGACTTGTGCTGGGGCGTTGGTGCACAGCTTCCCACAGCGGACGATTTCGCTGTCTCATTACCACAAGACTATGAGATACGATTTGCGCAGGAATATGATTTTCAATCTATAGGAGACTACCGTTTAACGCTGATCGTTACAGACCATCGTGGAAAAGAGAGCTCATATGAGGTCAATTTTTCTCTTGTAATTGACAATGAGCCGCCCAAGATCAAGGGCACAAAAGATATTTCAACCTATATTGGAGATGGTATTTCTTATCGATCCGGAATCGAACTCATCGATAATTGTGATGGAAAGATCGTTTTGGATGTTGATGCATCGGCGGTCGATAATATGAAAGAAGGCGTATATCCCGTTTCTTATATTGCAACCGATGCCGCGGGAAATGTTTCTGTTGTGCAAATTTCTGTTTATGTTTATCAAGAACGAGTGACCGAGGATGCTCTTTTTGCTATGCTTGATCCAATTATTGAGAAGCGTATTCCCACAGCAGGAAGTGTGGAACAACAGGTTAGAGAGGTTTACGTTTACGTTTATAATCACATTGATTATGATGCTTATTCCGATAAGAACGATTGGGTCAGAGCCGCATATGATGGATTACGAACGGGAAAAGGGGATTGCTATACCTATTTTGCTTTGTCAAAGGCCTTTTTTGTTCGCTTGGGGATAGAATCGATGGATATTCAACGAACGCAGGGAATTGTTGATGAACGGCATTATTGGAATCTTGTTAACATCGGATCTTCCTCATCACCGCGTTGGTATCATTTTGACGCGTGTAGGCTAAGCGGTACGCAACACAATGGATGCCTTTTGACAGATCTACAGGTGCAGGCGTATACAAAGCAACGTATTGATGAAAACGGAATCGGAAACTATTTTTATGCCTATGATACTTCCGCCTATCCAAGTAGTGCTGATAAGATCATTACCGACACGCCAAGCCTTGAACCTTATTATTAAAGGAGCAGTTTATGCAGACCAATATATTGGAATATTTGGAGGAAACAGTAAAGCGATTGCCCGATAAAATTGCATATTCCGACGGCGTAGACAATATGAGTTTTTCGGAGCTCTATCGCATCAGCCGCGGTATTGGTACGTATTTACTTGAAAACAATTTTACGCATGAAGCGATCGCAATTTTAATGGAAAAGCATCCAAGACAGGTTGCAACGTTTTACGGTGCGGTTTATGCAGGCTGTTTCTATGTTTCCATTGATCCCGAAATGCCTCCGAGACGAATGGAAATGATTCTTGAAAGCATTCATGCGCGAGTGCTGATCGTAGATGAAAAATACGAAAAACTGCTCTCAGGAATTACATTTGAGGGAACCGTTTTGCGCTATGACGAGATATGTAACGTTGAGGAAAACACTGCGGCATTGATGTGTGTGCGAGAGAGGCAGATCGACACGGATCCCATTTATATCGTGTTTACCTCCGGATCAACGGGGGTTCCAAAAGGCGTTGCAGCGTGCCACCGTTCGGTTATTGATTATGTTGAGACGCTTTGCGATGCACTCGGGTTTTCTGAAAATACCGTGTTTGCAAATCAAACACCTTTGTTTTTCGATGCACCGCTCAAGGAGTTGATGCCCGTTATCAAATTCGGAGCAACGGCTTATCTGGTACCTCGCAAGCTTTTTATGTTTCCAATGAAGCTTTGTGATTTTCTCAACGAGCACCGCGTTAATACCGTTTGTTGGGTGGTTTCGGCACTTACCATGATCTCCTCACTTGGTGTTCTTGAAAAGAATCCGCCTAAATACCTAACAACAGTGGCATTTGGTAGCGAGGTCTTTCCGCGCAGACAGTACGATCTTTGGCGAGAAGCCTTGCCAGATGCGAAATTTTTCAATCTTTATGGTCCAACCGAGGCAACGGGAATGTCCTGCTTCTGGCGTGCCGAACGATCACTGGGCAAGGACGAGCCGATCCCCGTTGGAAGACCCTTTCGAAACACCGATCTGATGCTTATCACAGAGGACGGCAGAGAGGCAAAAGAAGGGGAGCAGGGTGAAATATTTTTACGAGGTACCTGTGTCACGCTTGGATATTTCAATAATCCCGAAAAGACAGCAGAGGCGTTTGTGCAGAATCCCTTACAGCATGCGTATCCCGAAACCGTCTACCGCACGGGCGATCTTGCCTACCGAAATGGATACGGCGAGCTTGTATTCGTTTCACGTAAGGATGCGCAGATCAAGCATATGGGTCATCGCATTGAGCTGGGCGAAATTGAGAGTGCGGCAGCGGGCTGTGAACATGTAACAAGAGCTTGTTGCGTTTACGATAAAGAAAACAAACGGATCTTGCTCTATTATACGGGGAACATTGTAGAAAATGAGCTCTGGAGGCTCTTGAAGGTGTATTTGCCGAGATATATGCTCCCTGCGGTCTGTAAGAAGCTGGATTTGATGCCGTTGACGCCCAATGGAAAGATCGATCGCAAAAAATTACAGGCAAATGAGGTACGCTAAAGCATAAAAGTCTTGTGAAGTCATTGACAAGCGGGAAAAAGTATGCTATAATTATTTGGTTAGAAAAAGCGGAAGATCAATTCCGCAAGATGAGGTTTATGATGAAAAGAGAATTGATCAAAAGTGTATATGCCGATCAGTCGGCATTTGACGGCAAAGAGATCACCGTCGGCGGTTGGGCGAGAAGTATTCGTGACAGCAAGGCATTCGGATTTATCGATCTTTATGACGGAAGTTGCTTTAAGACTATGCAGGTCGTCTTTGAGAGAGAGAAGATTGCAAATTACGATGAAATTGCTAAGCTGAATGTTGGCTCTGCAGTTGTTGTGCGCGGAACTGTTGTGCTTACCCCCGAGATGAAACAGCCTTTTGAATTGAAGGCGATTGAAATTTCGGTTGAGGGAGCTTCTACTCCCGATTATCCGCTTCAGAAAAAACGCCATACGGTTGAGTATCTGCGCGAGTTGGCGTATCTCCGCCCCAGAACCAACCTGTTTTCTGCGGTTTTCCGTGTACGCAGTGAGGTTGCTTATGCGATCCATTCCTTCTTCCATGATCGTGGATTCGTATATGTTCATACGCCCTTGATCACAGGTTCCGATTGCGAGGGCGCGGGCGAGATGTTCCGTGTGACTACGATCGACCCCGAAAATCCGCCTCGCCGTGAGGACGGTAGCATTGATTGGTCGCAGGATTTCTTTGGAAAGAGCACCAACCTGACGGTTTCCGGACAGCTTGAGGGTGAGACCTATGCAATGGCATTTGGAAACATTTATACTTTTGGTCCAACCTTCCGCGCAGAAAATTCCAACACCGCGCGTCACGCGGCAGAATTTTGGATGATCGAACCCGAGATTGCCTTTGCCGATCTTGACGATAATATGCAGCTTGCGTGGGATATGATCCAGTATATCATTCGCCACGTTTTGAAGAACTGTGCGCAGGAGCTTGAATTCTTCAACAATTTCGTTGATAAGGGACTGCTTGAAAGACTGAATACCCTTGCAAACAGTGACTATGAAAAGGTGACCTATACCGAGGCTGTTGAGCTGCTCAAAAAGAGCGGTGCGGACTTTAAATATCCCGTGGAATGGGGGTGCGATCTGCAGACCGAGCACGAAAGATATTTGACAGAGAAGATCTACGGTAAGCCCGTGTTCGTGATCAATTATCCGAAGGAGATCAAGTCCTTCTATATGAGACTCAACGACGACGGTAAAACTGTTGCGGCTATGGATATGCTGGTGCCGGGGGTTGGTGAGATCATTGGCGGAAGCCAAAGAGAAGAGCGTCTTGACATTTTGCTTGAACGCATGAAGGAGTGCAACCTCAAGGAGGAGGACTACTGGTGGTACGTCAACCTGCGTAAATACGGTGGCACAAAGCATGCAGGCTACGGTTTGGGCTTTGAGAGAATCATCATGTATTTGACGGGTGTTTCCAATATTCGAGATGTGATTCCGTATCCCCGTACAGTCGGAAACGCGGAATACTAAGCAAGTCAAGACAGCAAAAGCCGGGGAACCATTCTCCGGTTTTTGCCTTTGGACAGGAACGTTTTCTAACAGACCTTCCTTTTTCAACGATCACGATCTTTTGTTTGGTTCCTTTGCGCAACATCTCAAGTGCGGTAAATATCCCCGCAGGACCTGCGCCAACGATAACAACATC
>JAFTXB010000174.1 GCA_017461825.1 Clostridia bacterium | reverse complement strand
GTTTGTAGGGGACGGGCTTGCTCGTCCCGTTTTTCGGGCTTGCCGTTTGCGCGGCAGTGTGCGTTTGTTTGCGGGAGGAGCAAGCCCCTCCCCTACAAAAATGGGTACGCTTTTCGTTCGTGCAGAGGTGTGCGTTCGTTTTCGGGACGTCGAGTTCTCGCTGCGGCTCGGTCACGCTCGCGTTCTGACACCACACCGTGGTGTCATTCATTACGCTCGCGCCGCTTCGCTACCTCCCCTACAAAGATTGCGTGTTTTTCGTTTGTGTGGCGATGGGCGGTTGTTGCGAGAGGAGCAAACCCGTCATACCCCAAAAAACGCAGATACGGACGCTTGCCGTACCTGCGTTGGTTTGATCATTTGGATATTTGAAATGGCTTGTTCAATTCACCTTCGCGCCGAAGGGAGCGAGAGCGAGCTTTGCAAGCTTGAAGCATTGCAGGCCAAACGGGATGCCGATAACCGTCACGCACCACAAAAGCCCCATGACCGCCATCGAAAGCGCCAGCCCAAATCCCCCGAAAATGAACCAGATTACATTGGCGATCGGGTGCTTTCCGAAATTCCCCTTGACATCCTTGCCAAAGGGCCATGCGTAAAGCCCTGCCATTTTAAAGCACTGAAGCCCAAACGGGATACCGACTACGGTGATACACCATAAAAGTCCCGTTCCAAGCCATGCAAGGCATGATCCAAGTCCCGTGAAAAGAAACCAAAGGATATTTCCGATCGTTTTCATATTCGTTCTCCTTGTTGTTAAAGATCATCAACAGTCAGATTTCCACAAAAGCGCAAAGGGCGGCGTGGTCGGAATAGTAAACGCCATCCTCACCCGCGTCGGGAACCGCGTAGGAGCTTTTGGGATCGGTTTTGAGATTGGTGAAAATATAATCGATCTTGTGATCCTTCACGTCCCCGCTAAAGCCATGGAACGAGCCTTTGATCTCATCCGTAGCGTCAACAGTTCCAAGCGCATCGGCGGTCTCAACGATCGACAGGATCGATTCGCTGTCGGGGCGGTCGTTGAAGTCACCCGTGAGAACAAAACGATGCTTTGCCGCAAACAGCTTTTGCATAACCATCATGCATTCCGCCAAACGAGCCTTGTCTACGCGGTGGTCGGTGTGAACGTTGCAAAAAACAATGGGGGTGTCGCCGTTTGCAGGAACAAGCTCGCTGTAAACCATCACGCGCGGATATTTGCTCTGCCCCACGCCCTCCATGCGGCTTGCGGGCTGATCGGGCGTATAAGAGAGCCACATTTCCTCAAAACGATGCAGATCAAAGGAATCGCGGCGGTATGCGATCGGGATCCCCTCGCCGTGATAATTTT
Organism: Clostridia bacterium; assembly: GCA_017461825.1. Lineage (GTDB taxonomy): Bacteria > Bacillota > Clostridia > Oscillospirales > CAG-272 > UMGS1865. Next base: position 3,301 of record JAFTXB010000174.1, on the reverse strand, counting down.
CGTTTCTGCCGTGCCCCAGCACAACGTACTCCAATAAATTTGTTTTGAGCCATTTCAGCATGGTGTCGCTCGCCTCTTGAAATCCGATCAGATCGGGATTCTCACGCGCGATCACATCCAGAATTTTTTCCTTTCGGAAATCAAAGCAGTTTTTGCCGTCCTTTTCGGTTCGGACTCTCAAATTAAAGGTCATGACCTTGATCTTGGTTTCCATGTTGATCCTCCTTTTTTGAAAAAACGGAGATGCCGAAGCATCCCCGTTCGTTTTTTTGAATTACTGCTCGTCTGTAGCGGGAGCCTCAACGGTCTCCTCTGCTGCTTCTTCCTCGGTGTAATCCTCTGGCATAGCCTCTGCCGCAGCAGCCGCCTCTTCAAGAAGAGCACGGATGGACAGGCTTACCTTTTGCTTTTCGTCGTCGATCTCGGTGATGCGGACATCAACGATCTGACCGATCTCAAGCAGGTCTGCGGGCTTTGCAATGCGCTTCATGGCGATCTGGGAGATGTGGATCAAACCGTCAACGCCGGGAACGATCTCAGCAAACGCGCCGAAAGGCATCATGCTGACGATCTTGACAGACGCGATATCGCCAACCGCATACTGAGACTTGAAGATGTTCCAAGGATTGGTCTCCTCGGTCTTGTATCCGAGAGAGATGCGCTTCTTTTCGGGATCAAAGCTCTTGACAAATACCGTCAGCACATCGCCTACCGCAACTACCTCTGCGGGGCTCTTCAGATGCTTCCAGGACAGCTCGGTGAGATGTACCATTCCGTCTACGCCGCCGAGATCGACGAACGCGCCGTAGCTGGTCATGCTCTTAACAACGCCGGTGTAGCTCTTGCCAACCTCAATGCCTGCCCAGAATTCAGCCTCCTGCGCGCGCTTTGCTTCACGCTGTACAACGCGGATCGAGCCGATCGCCTTTTTGCCGGGCTTGACCTCGATGATCTTGAACTGAACGGTCTGTCCGACAAGAGTGGTGAGATCGCCATCCTTCGGAACACCGGTCTGGGAGCCGGGAACAAATACGCGGTTTGCGTCGCAGAAGATCACAACGCCGCCCTTGACAGCCTCTGCAACCTTGCCCTCGAGCACGGTCTTTTCCTCGCATGCGGTAACGATGTTTTGCCAGTTGCGGTCGGCGTCAACTCTCTTTTTGGAGAGCTCGGCAACGCCTTCTACGTCGCTGACACGGATAACAAAGGCCTCAACCTTGTCGCCGTTTTTGAAGTTCTCGGTCAACTTGAAAGCAGGATCGTTCGTGATCTGATCCGCTTTGATGTAGCCTGTCACGCCAACGCCAACGCCAACGTCAAGCTGAAGCTCAGCGTCGGATACGTGAGTCACGGTTCCGGTAACGACATCTCCTGTATTTAAAGTTGAGAGCTCGGTCTCTTCAAGCAATTTTTCGAAATTTTCATTCATTTCGCTCATGGTTTTATATACCTCCTCTATTTCATCGCTTGGTGTTGATGCACCCGCGACGATTCCAATGTTAGTAGATCCGGCAGCACGCGCGGGGTCAAGCTCCGCCGACGATGCAACCCAGACCGTGTTGCCGCATTCGCGGCGGCAGATCTCGTACAGCTTTGCGGTATTTGAGCTTTCGCGTCCGCCGATAACGACCATAAAATCGCACCGTCTCGCCAGCTCCGCAGCCTCGGTCTGCCTTGTTTCAGTCACACTGCATATTGTATCAAAAATTATCGCGTTTGTATATAGTTTTTTGAGAATTTGTTGCGTTTGTTGCCAAATGCCCAAATTTTGGGTCGTTTGAGCGACCATTACGGGCGTTTTTTTGTGCACTTTGTCAAGTAGCTGTTGTGAAAGTGACGATTCGAGTTCCTCCGCGGTTGAAAAAACATACTTTTCACCCTCGAAACAACTCATAATCCCCTTGACCTCGGGGTGGTTTTCGGCACCGATGAGCACAAAAAACTGCTCCTCGGGGTTGCACTCCCCCGCGATCTTGTGGATCTTTTTGACGTACGGACAGGTACAGTCGATCCAATCAAAGTAAGGATTTTGCCGCGCGCTCTCGGTCAATTCTCTGACCGTTTCCTTGGTGCAGCCATGCGCGCGAACCAGCACCTTGACGGGGTGTGCTTCGCTTGCCTCACTCGCAACACGTCCGATATCCTCAGTGTCGATCGCCTCCACGCCGCGGCGTCTGAGCGATTCGTTGTAAACCTCGTTGTGAATGAGATGCCCCAGTGTGTAGATCCGCTCGCCCGGAACGGCGGCTTTGAGTGCCTCCTCCAGCCGATCGGTCGCGCGCTTGACGCCAAAGCAAAAGCCTGCATTTGCGGCAACGGTGATCTCTCTTTTGTTCATTTGCTTTTTTGTCAGAAAACTTTTTGAAAAAATTTTCCGACACCTTTCAAAAACTTTTACGGAAACAGACGGTTAGTTTTTCTTTCCCGTTTTTTCCTCAATGAGACGAACCAAGCCCTCGGTGCATTCCTCGGGGGTCATCCACGAATTATCAAAGGTTACGGCATCGGGTGCCGGGACGCAAGGAGCAACGTCGCGCGTGCTGTCCGCCTCGTCTCTGGCGTTCATATCGGCGAGGACCTCCTCATAGGTGGTTTGGATCCCCTTTGCCGCAAGCTCGTCATATCTTCGCTTGGCACGGCATTCGTTTGACGCTGTGAGGAAGATCTTGACATCGGCATCGGGCAGAATAACCGTTCCAATGTCGCGTCCGTCCATAATGACGCTGTTTTTGCGCGCGATCGAACGCTGTGTTTCAAGCAAGAAGGAACGCACCGCGGGGATCGCCGACACGGCAGAAGCGTACATGGACATTTCGGGGGTACGGATGCGGTCACCGAGGTTTTCACCGTTGAGCGAAACGATTTGGGTACCGTTTTCGTATTTCAGCTCGATATCGATCGAGGGCAACAGTTTTTCAACCGCCTCGGCATTTTTGGGGTCAACATTTTGTGAGCGCACATAATAACCGATCGTCCGATAAAGCGCGCCGGTATCAACATAATCAATGCCGAGCTTTGCGGCAAGCGCCTTTGCCACGGTGGATTTTCCTGCTCCGCCGGGTCCGTCAATGGCGATTTGGATCATGATGGTTCTCCTTTGTTTTGTTTCGGATAACAGTATTTTTTGTAGTGGACGGGCTTGCTCGTCCCGTTACGATGGATGAAAGCCGCATTATAGGCGGTATGCGTTGGTAGCGGGAGGAGCAATTCTCGCTGTGGCTTGGTCACGCTCGGGTTCTGACACCACACTGTGGTGTCATTCATTACCCTTGCGCCGCTTCGCTACCTCTCCTACAAAATT
>JAFTXB010000173.1 GCA_017461825.1 Clostridia bacterium | reverse complement strand
TGGGCTTAACTAAATGACATTGCCCCCACACCCCCTCTACCAAAACCTTTTAAGTAAAGGGTTTGTTTGGATAGAGTGGAGTGTCTCTGCGCTCTTCCTTTGTAAGAGAGACCTTGCTCCTTCCAAAACGAAGGCATACTGAAGACCATCCCCCGCGGTCATCTTGAACATGGGAGCGTAGCGACCTTGTGAAACCCGTAGGGCGATCGCGGCGCAGACGCGGTCGGATCTCGCGGTGCACTATGTTCGCACAATCCCGTATCCTTTTTTGCCTTCATGCACACAAAACAGTTCCTCTGCCCGTAAAAAGCTACTGGTAATCGTTCGTAGATCTCCTCGTCCCGCAACAACCGCCCACCGCCGCACAATCGAAAACCGCCCCCACGACCGACTGAAACTTCGGTCTTTTTTAATTTGTCATCAAAGCCTGCCAACACGCCCATTTTACATGAAAAAATCGTGAAAAGGTTGTGAAAATTTACAAAAAAACTTTACATCGGTTTTTTTCTATGATATAATGGTAAAAAATCGGCATGGAAAGGAGGTTTTTTCCATTGGCGTTTCAAACCGTTTTCAAGCGCTATGAGCTGAAATATCTTTTGACGCTCGCGCAAAAGGAGCGCATCCTTGCCGCAATGGAGCCCTATATGGCACTCGACAAATACGGGCGCACCACCATCCGAAACCTCTATTTTGACACCGATACGTACCGCCTCATCCGCCGCTCGATCGAAAAACCGATCTACAAGGAAAAGCTCCGCATCCGAAGCTACTCCAAAGCCGATGCCGAAAGCACTGTGTTCGTTGAGCTCAAGAAAAAATACGACAAGGTGGTCTACAAGCGACGGTTGCCGCTCCCCGAGCGCGACGCAATGGCGTGGGTAAACGGAGAGGCCCCCTGCCCCGTCGATTCCCAGATCTCGCGCGAGATCGACTACGTTCTGCGCTACTACGGCGGGCTCCGTCCGTCGGTCTATCTTTCCTACGAGCGCGAGGCGTATTATGAAAAGAGCGGCGGTGACTTCCGTGTCACCTTTGACGACAACATCCTCTGCCGCACCGACGGTCTATCGCTTTGCGCGGAGGTGGGGGGAGATACGATCCTTGACACGGGGCTTGTGCTCATGGAGATCAAATGCTCGGGCGGAATTCCGCTTTGGATGGTGGAGGTCCTCTCGCGCGAGCGCATCTACAAAACCTCGTTTTCCAAATACGGAACGGCATACCGCAACCTGATTTTCCCCACCCTGCAAAAGCCCAAAGCATCAACTTTGAAAAAGGAGAACTACATCCATGCTTGACAATTTCTTCAAAGGTGTTTTTGACACCGAGCTTACCGCCGTGATCAGCGTTACCGATTTTCTTTTGTGCATTGCCTGCTCGCTTGTCATCGGCATCATTTTAGCGGCAAGCTATATGTTCCGCACACGCTACACCAAAAGCTTTGTCGTCACCATTGCCACCCTGCCTGCCGTGGTCTGCGTCGTCATCATGATGGTCAACGGAAACATCGGCGCGGGCGTTGCGGTTGCGGGAGCCTTCAGCCTGGTGCGCTTTCGCTCGGTGCCCGGCACGGCAAAGGAGATCGGCATGCTCTTCCTCGCCATGGGTGCAGGGCCGATCGCGGGTATGGGATACCTTGGCTTTGCGCTTCTCTTCACCGTCATTCTCGCGGCGGTCAACCTGCTCTACAACGCGCTGAACCTCGGTGCGAAACGAAACGCCGCCAAATACAAGAGCTTCCGCATCACCATCCCCGAGGATCTCGACTACACGGGTGTGTTTGAGGAGGTCTTTCGCGAATACACCACCGCGTGCGAGCTCACGCGTGTCAAATCCACCAACATGGGCAGTATGTTCCGCCTGACCTTTGACGTGATATTGCGCGATCCCGCAAAGGAAAAGGAGCTGATCGACAAGCTCCGCGAGCGCAACGGCAATCTTGAAATTACGGTTTCAAAGCAAGAAACCACCGAAGCCCAGCTTTGATAGACTGGGGTCTATGAAAGGAAACTGCGTATGAAACTAAACCGATTGATCCTATCGATCCTGCTCCTCTCCGCAATCCTTTTGACGGGATGCGGAAAAAACGACACCCCCGATCTTTCCGACGGCACTACCGCAACGCCCCCCGCGGGCGAGCAGCTTGGCGACGAAAGCCAAGGCTTTGGCGAAGCCATTGCCGATCTCGGTGCCTATAACGGCTATTTTGAAGGCGAAAGCACCGACGTGGAGGTGACCTGCCTTTCGGGTACCAAGACCTGCTTTAAGCTGGTCGGTAACACGCTGATCTTCAGCGGCATCACCGCGGACACCGTGTGCACGGTCTCGGGCAAGCTCCGCGGCAGTATCGTGATCGATATTGGAGACGACTACCGCTTTGATCTGGAGCTGCACGGGCTTTCCCTTGTAGGAGAGGGCACCGCCCCCATCACGGTCATGGGCGGCGACAAGGTAACCGTCACCGCAAAAAAGGGCTATGAAAATTATATTTACGACACACGTGACGCGATCGGAGAAGAAAGCACTACACAAAAAGCCGGTGCCATCCACTCCGAAGTCGATTTAGAGATCGCAGGCAAGGGAGCTTTGACGGTCGTGTCCGAGAAAAACAACGGCATCCATTCCAAAAAGGATCTCAAGGTAAAAAATCTCACCCTGTTGGTCGCCTGTGCCGATAACGCCCTCAAGGGCAACGACAGCGTGGAGCTCACCTCCTGCGCCACCACCCTCATCGCCACCGACGGCGACGGCATCAAGACCTCAAACAGTGATATTTCAAGCAAAGGCAACCAGCGCGGAACGGTTTTGATCGTGGGCGGCTCGCACAAGATCTATGCCGCTTGCGATGGGATCGACGCGGCGTACAACGTGGAAATTGACGACAGTTCAACCTCTCTTGAAATTTACACCGACAAATATTCCAACTACTCAAACGAGGTCACGGCTGTACAAGAGGACGTGCGCTATATCCGCTTTACCGAAAAGGTATACACCTACTCGGTCTAATACTTCAACTCCGACGAAGAGTTTGAATGGGTAAACGCCGAATACCACTCTGAGGCAAATGGCGGAAGATCGACCTACTATTACTACTCCTTCCCCAAAAACAGCAACTACCAAAAGCTACAGCTCTTTGTTTACGGCTCAGGCAGTACGCAAGGGCAGGACACCGACTATCTCGCCGCATCCGAGCTGATCACGGTGAGTGACAGCTACGACACCTTGGCGCTCTCCTCA
>JAFTXB010000172.1 GCA_017461825.1 Clostridia bacterium | reverse complement strand
GAATGGAATGCCGATGTCATTCTGTCCACTCCCTGCTGTCACCATGAGCTCAACCACACGCTCAACTGCAATACGCTCTCTTTTATCTCCGAACACTCCATGCTCAGACAAAAATTCTGCGATGCCGCTACCGATGCGCTTCGTCTCAAGCTTTTGGAATCACAAGGCTACGCGGTTGCGGCGCTTGAACTCATCGATCCCGAGGAAACACCGAAAAACATCATGCTTCGAGCGCTCCGCAAATCGGGATTTGATCAAAATTCGCCCACAGCCCAAAAGCTGCGTGACGAATATCATGCCGCAAAAGCGTTTTTGCTCGGAGAATAACTTTACAAAAGGAAGAAACGGCTATGTTTAAAAAACTGTTTTCCAAAAAGAGCAAAAATCCCAACAGCAAGCAATACCGTTGGGAGATGGCGAGACAGATGAGCAACCATCATATCCGCTACGTAACCGAAAAGATCAATGACGTTGACGAGGTCATCGGACGCAACGGCGGTCTCAATATCCGCGATGACGAGCTGTTGGTCTTTGCGTCGGCAGACGTTATTTTTCGGTGTAAGATCGAACAGATGCAGGCATGGGAGCTCCTTTCCAAGGACGGCGTGGTCATCACAGCCCCCGACCTTGAGCACGGAGGCAGAGAGCGCACCATCATCGTTTATTATGTTTATTACCGCTGAACAAATATTATAAAAAACTTTATTGCAAACAAATATCCCGCGTGACATCGCTGCTATCCTTCCTTGGCGACGACACGCGGGATATTGTTTTTAAGACAACACCGCACATTTCGCGGCTAACGCCTTGGTCACGCAACTACTTGCATCTTTTCCGTCATACTGCACCCAATCTCACAATATCCATATATCCTTTTTTGAAAGTTTTGAAAGGTGTCGGAAAACTTTTTTAAAAGTTTTCTGACAAAAAAATTTTAAGATTAATCTGACAGTAAAAAGGTTTTAGCCGCGGCTGTAAGGCTGTAGTTTTTGGAGCCGATAACGATCTGCTCCCATTGCTCGGGGGAGCCTTGATATTGAATGCTCGTGAGATAAACACAGCCGAAAAAAGCCATGTCGGAAATTTTTACGGTGGCGGCTTCAATTACGGCAACGCTTCCCGCGCGCATGGGAGGATAGCAGAGGAGCACAGAGCGGTCAAGGGTGTAAAGCACGCCGTCCGCATCACAAAAGTAAGGATTTGCGTTGCTTACCGATATGTACATCAGATTTTCACATGCGGCAAAGGCAAGCTCGCCGATCACACGCACCGAGGCGGGGATCTGGATCGCCGTAACCGTCGAAACCCCGTAAAGCGCGCGCGGCACGATCTCGGTCACACGGTCGCCAAATGGCGAGTATTCGGGAATCACGATACAAGCGTCAACACAAACGCCAATACCCGTCAGCGCGCAGGTGCCATTTCCCAATGACGTAAATTGCAACCCGTTGCTCACATCGGGCAGGATCGGTGTGGGCTCGGTTTCGCTTTCCGTCAAGGCTTCGCTTTTGGGGGAGGTGGAGGGCGCGTCCAATTCCGTGCTTGGCTCGTTCGGTGCTTCATTGGATACCATGGGAATACAAAGGATCGCTACGGCAAGTGCCATTCCCATGGCAAAAACAATGGCAAATGCGAGCAGTACGGTGTGCGAGCGTGCAAGCATATCAAAACATCCTTTCTTTTTTCAGCTTTCATATTCATTATGACATATTTTTATAACGGCGTCAAGCAAAAGTGTATGCCCAAAAACGACCGAAAAGTACGGCATTTTTGCCGCGGAGCGTAAAACAATGCCGCGGGTTGCCGAAAAAGAGCGGCTTGTGTGTGTTTTGGACGAAAACTTTTTTTGATAAGGCGGCAGGAAATAAAAAAGTTTGAAATTCGCTTTTTTTAGCCGAAATTGGTTTGTTTTGCGCAATGTTTGTGTGTTTCTTTGGTAGTTTAAGGTCGATTGGATGCGCTATAATAATGGGTGAAAAACAACGAAAAAAAGGAACCGCCAAAGAACGATTCCTTTTTGAAATATTTTTTATCTTCCCCTTTTACGGTATTGCGAGGGCGTACAGTGAAAGGTTGACGTAAACAGATTGTTGAAATGCGAGGACGTGCTGAATGACAGCGAGTGCGCAATGTCGGTAATGCTGTTTTGCGTGTTTAAGAGAAGGTCGACCGCGATCTGCAGTTTTTGATTGATCACGTATTTATGAAAGGTCATGCCGGTTGCTTGCTTGATCGCGCGATTGATATAGTTTGGATGATAGGATAGCTCCAGCGCCACCCGCTCGTTGGTAATACTTTCGGTGATGTGGTCGCGAATATATTTGAGAATTCTTTCGGAGGCGTTCGTGCTTTTTATGTGCTCGTCGATCTCTTCTTCACAGATCAGAGAGAGGAGAATGGTGTGCAGGTGGAGTGACGAGATCTTTTTCGCCAAAGGATGATTCTTTTTATGCTCACGGGTGATACGGTCAAAGATACGACCGGTTTGAAGCGAGGGTGTCAGCTGTCGGGATCTGTTAAACAAATTGGAATCGGAAAAGCGATAGGGCTGAATCGCCGCGCGGGGATCACCGCTGAATCTTAATTCTTTATTGAGCAGGGTGTCCTGCAGCAGCTTGCTGTCGTTGGGAAGCATATCAAATGCGATGTCAATAAAATAAGTCTTTTGAAACGGAACAAACGTTGAGGTGTACTTGGTTCCCGGCACGAAAAAAAATACATCTCCCGATTTCATCAAATAGGTGTTGCCGTCTGCCATTTCCAGTCTGCAACTGCCAAGCTTGGTGTAAAGCATGCGGTAGGTGTAGGTATATTTTTGATCCGATTCCTTTCTGCACCTCGTGTTTTGCCAACTTCCGGCAAACAAAACGGTTGGATCAATTTGATCAATCGAAATATCAAGCATTTGCCATCCTCCTCACACAGTGATGTGTAACTAAAACCAGTATACCATATTCAAACACGAAAATCAATAGCTTTTTTGAAAAAAGTTCTAATTTTTTTATCAAACGTGCTTGAAATATCGTATAAATAAACAAAAAAGAAGGGGTAAAACAAAATGAAACCAATCGTACGCATTCTCACTTTGCTCATGGCTTTGCTTTTGATTTGCTGTGCCTTTGTTGCTTGCAACGGGAACGGCGAGGATGAAAAGCAAACCGATGACACAACCGAAACCGAATCCTCGGGGGAGACCGAAGCACCCGAGCTTTCGCTGGCATTTCCGCAAGAAAACAACAATAACACGGCAATCAACATTCTGATGTCAACTTCGCTGCCTTACGAGATCGCGCTTGAATCGAGTGCCGACCGCGTGGAGGGAGCAATGTTTGAGCGCAATTGCGATGTAGAGGAATATCTCGGCGTTGTGATCAACATCATCCCGCAGGATGGCAGCTGGGGCAACCGTAACAACTTCAATACCTTCGTTCAAAACAGCGCATTGAGCACACCGGAGTATGATCTGGTTCAAAATTCGGTGTCTACCTCGTTTATCCAAAATGCAAAAATGGGATATTTTATGGATGTAAATACCGTCAACACTTTGGATTTTTCGTCTCCGTGGTGGCTTGCGGGGATGAATGAGAACTATGCCATCAACGGCAAGCTCTACGGTGTCATTGGCGATATGTCGCTCAGCCTTTACAAGCAGATGACGGTTATCTACTTCAACGATTTTATCATTGATCAGTACAGCCTTGACAATCCCTATGATCTGGTGCGCGCCGATGAATGGACAATGGAAAAGATGATGACCATGGCACTTGGTGTCAAGGAGAACGTTGACGGCGAGTATGACATCACCAAAAACATGATGGGCTTTGTTGCGGCGGCAACCGCAAACCGCCAGTGGCTTACTGCCCTCGATCTGCCCCTGACCTCGCGCGATAACGAGACGGGTGCTCTGTCGGTGGCAAGTGCTCCCAGCGAGAAGCTGATCGCCGTATTTGACTATATGTACGATAAGTTTGAAAACAACGCCTGCCTGCACGTTGAGGACAATGCCGATTATAAAAACATTTTCACCGCAGGCAACGCACTGTTCTCGCTTGGTTACTTCTGGGATGTTGAGAGCTTCCGCGATATGGAGCAGGATTACGGCTTGGTTCCCATGTGTAAATGGAACGCGGAGCAGGAGGAGTATATCAGCCCTATCGGTACATCTGTCGGCATGTGGCATATCATGGCAAACACCAACAAGGCTGCTTTGGTAGGTAAGACCATGGAGGCGCTCTCTTTCTATGGCTACCGCGATGTTACCCCCGAATATTACGAGGTCGCCCTCGGCTTGACCTATGCAAGAGATGAAAACGTGCTGGAGATGCTTTCCCTGATGCGTGAAAAGGCAACCCTTTCTTTGGACATGGCATATTGCTCGGCGTTCAGCCCCGCCATCACCAATATTTTGCAGATGTCCGAGGGATTCCGCAATCCTCCTTCGGGCAAGGAAAACAGCCGTCACGGCTCCAATATTTCCACCTTCTGGGCAACCAACCAGAGCTCTTGGAACTCAAACGTGCGAGAGCTGTTTGAAAAGCTTTCCTGACAGAGTATCATTAACAGGAGTGTAACTCATTTATATAGGGAACGGTCTTGACCGTTCCCTATATAATTTGTGCGGATATAAAATTTTTTTAAATGAAATGATATTGAACAGAGCAACGCAGTTGCTTTAATTATCCAACTGCATATTGACTTTTTGCTTAAAATGTGGTAAGATAATAGTACGCTCAAATGCTTGTTGAGGGCAGACGAAAAACCGATTAGAAACAGAGGAAACCAATATGCGGATTTTGGCGCTTGGAGATGTTGTAGGCAACAGAGCTGTCGAATATTTAAGACAGCGGTTGTGGGATGTGCGCAGTCGCGAGAGGATCGACCTTGTTATTGCAAACGGCGAAAATGCCACCGATGTGCGGGGCGTTTGCGCGGAGGACGCCAAGACCTTGCTTGACGCGGGTGTCGATGTTGTCACGCTCGGAAATCATACCTTTGGAAAGCGCGATATTTATGCGTATCTCGAAAATGAGAGCCGCGTCATTCGTCCCGCAAATTATCCGTCCGAGGCGCCCGGCAACGGGTATACCGTCATTCGCATTGACGGATGGAAGATCCTGTGTATCAATGTCATTGGCAGAGTGTATATGGATCCGTTTGCAAGCCCGTTTGACACGGTGGACAAAATCCTTTCCCGCGAGGAGGGAAACTACGATTTTGCCGTCATGGATATTCACGCCGAGGCAACTGCCGAAAAGCTGGCTTTGGCACATTGGTTTGACGGACGTGTGCGTGTCATGTTTGGAACGCATACCCATGTCCCCACCGCCGATGAGCAGATCCTGCCAAAGGGATCGGGGTATATCACCGATCTCGGTATGTGCGGACCAACGGGCGGCATCATCGGCACGGCAAAGGAGCCCGTGATCGAAAAATTTCGCACGCTGATGCCAACGCAGTTTACCTTGGCAGAGGGGGCGATCGCGGCACATGGCGTGATCTTTGACGTGGGAGAGACCAAAACAGAACAGGTCAAACGTATCGTATTTTAAAGAAAAAACAAAGGGGATCAACAATGTATATTCAGGAAACGATCAAGACCGAGGTTGTAAAGGAATACGATGTAGCCGTTTGCGGCGGTGGCTTTGCGGGAATCTCGGCGGCACTCGCTTCTGCAAGGCAGGGAAAGCGCACCGTTCTGTTTGAAAAGCAGTTTATGCTGGGCGGGCTTGGAACGCTGGGAATTGTAACCATCTATCTGCCTCTTTGTGACGGATACGGTCATCAGGTATCCTTCGGCATTGCCGAGGAGCTGTTTCATTTGTCGATCAAACACGGTGCCGAGGCAAAATATCCGGATAACTGGTTAACGGAAAACGGCTCCCGAGGGGTGAATGACAAGCGCTTTGAGGTGCAATACAATCCCCAGCTTTTTGCCATTCTTGCGGAGCGCCTTTTGTTGGATGCAGGTGTGGATATCCTTTACGGCACCTACGCTGTTGGTGTAACTCTTGAGCATGATAAGATCCGGCATATTATAACCGAAAACAAATCGGGAAGAGCGGCGTATCGCGTCCAATCTGTCGTCGATGCAACGGGGGATTGCGATATTGCAAAATTTGCGGGGGCTCCAACCGATACCTTCAAGCAGGGCAATATTCTTGCCGCATGGTATTACTCTTACGGCAGCAAAGGATACAATTTACATATATTGGGGTCTTGCGATATTCCCGATGAAGAAAAAACCAAGGAGAATCAGGTCAAACAGCTGATAAACAAACGCTTTAGCGGTCTTGGCGGCGAGGAGCTTTCCGAACAGGTCTGCTTGTCGCACCAATCCACCTACAACGATTTCCTCAAAAAAAGACAAAACGATCCCGAATTTCTCCCCGTGACCATGGCTACGATCCCGCAGATCCGCATGACGCGAAAGATCGTTGGCGAATATGTCCTTTCCGATAAGGAAACACATCAGTATTTTGAGGATTCTATCGGTATGGTATCGAATTGGAAACAGCGAGGACCGATCTACGAGGTGCCTTTTCGAACACTGTACAGCGCAAAGGTCAAAAATCTGATCTGCGCGGGAAGATGTACTTCGGTAAATGAAACGCTGTGGGATGTCATGCGGGTCATTCCATGCTGCGCTGTAACAGGACAGGCGGCGGGAACAGCTGCTGCCATGACAGACGACTTTTCAAAATTGGATATCAAAGAGCTTCAAAGGGTATTGACTGCAAGCGGTGTTGTTTTGCATGAGACAGATATTCTTTAACCGATCTTTGAGAAAAAGGCACGCTTGATGCAAAAAACGCATCAGGCGTGCCAAAATTTTTACTCTTCGATCCTGTCAAAGGTTTCACGCGCGCGGAATACCAAAGAAATGCACCAGATGCCCGCAAGACCGACAACTGTATAAATGATGCGGCTGAGCAAAGAGGACTGTCCGCCGCAGATCCAAGCCACAATGTCAAATTGGAACAAACCGATGCTGCCCCAGTTAAGCGCGCCGACAATGGTCAAGATCAGCGCAATGCGATCCATAATCATGACTGTTTCTCCTTTCTGATCCGAATAGCCGCGTTCGTTGGCGGAGACCGCTATTTGCGGCTTTTCCGTCAATCCTCGGATCATTTGTCCGGCTGATGTTAGTATGCGCTGTTTAAATGCGCTTATACAATGGAGAATATTTCATAAAATGGAAACAATATAATAACCGATCTCAAATAAAAATTCCTTTGCCGTCAGAACCCTACAGAACAGCGCAGTAACATTCCGCAATATCCAAATACTTTTTTGAAAGTTTTGAAAGGTGTCGGACGTGTATTTGCGTAGCAAATCACGTGTCTTGGCGCTGGCGCCAAGTATAACTTTATTTCAAAAGTTTTCTGACAAAAAAACGAGTCTCACCCCAAATACGGGCGCAGGCGCGCGGTGAGGTTGTTAGCAATTTCGGAAACACCGTCGATCGAAGGGTGGGTGAAATCCGAGGAGAGAAATTCGGGTCCGTTCATAATCGAGAGACCGTTGATGTAGACAACATATGGCGAGGCAATGCGCGCCACTTCTTCCGCCATGACCTCACGGTACGCGGCGGCAAAGGGCTTTTTGTCAAAATCTCTGCCCGAATAGTACATATCGATCATAAAGAGATATTTTTGGGGATTTGCGGCATGCACGGTTTCGATAAAATAACGCACACGGCGGCGGTATTCCTCGGGCTCAACCGTATCCACAATGTTAATGCCAAGCTCTGCCACCATCGCTTTCCAATCACCCTTTTGCGCAAGCCAGTCTGCCATTTCGGGTTCAATGTGGCAGGAGCCTGCATAGCCTTGATTTTGTGCGTCCATCTTAAGCGCACGCGCGATCCGCTGGGTAAACATGCCGTTTGACGAGCAGGAAAGACTGCCGTGCGTAATCGACGAGCCGTAAAACAGGAGACAGCCGCGTTCGGGAACTTCATCGGGGCGTGGGGGGCGAATATTACCTCGAATACCCAGCAAAGCCATTTTGGTGCCGCCGTCGGGGAAAAGAACACGGATCACACGAGACGAAAATGGGAACTGTGCCGCTTTTGCAAAGGCTTCGAGCCGTTCGGAATTGCTGTTTTGAAAAGTCAGCTCGGTTGCCGTATCGTGCGTGTAGTAGGAAAGCGTTTTCCAGCCCGATTGCATAGAGCCGTAATAGACCAGTACACGCGCGGTGGGCGTGCCGATGTTTCGCAGCGTAACGGTAACGGGCTGATCGTCTTCAATTACAAAGCGAAGCTCACATCCCGTCGTGTATGCCGCAGTGTTTTGCGCGGCTGTATTGAGATGCGCACGCACCGACGATGGACAGCGCAACGGCTGCATACCCGCGCCGCCGTCTTCCGGAGAAATGAGTTCGGCAATGTTAAACAGTTCGGCATTTTGATAGATCATAACAGTATTCTTCCTTTTTGTTTGATATCTAACCACATATATTGTATCATAATTCTGTCAATTTTGCAACGCTATTTAAAAAATTTTCAAAGATATAGAAAAACAAAGGCTTTTTTAAAAAAAGACCTTGCATAATTTGGCGTTTTGTGATATCATTTATAGAGTTATAACCGTAATGGAGGTCAACGGTATGGTTTTGAATTTACAGCAAATGCAAGAGATCACCCGCGGAGCCTCACGGATTGAGGAAACAGACGGCTACTTTTGCTTGCGCCGTTTTACAAAAAGGCAGGCGGATACATACCGCGAGGCAGGCGAGGAAGGGCTCTATCGCCGTACCTACTCCACGGCGGGAGTTCGACTGGCTTTGCGCACCGATTCAAAACGCTTGACATTTGATTATCGCCGCACAGTGGCAACTTCTCGCCCTACCGCGTATTTCGACGTGTACGAAAACCGACATATGACTGCACATTTCGGCTTTGAGACATTACAGCCCGAAACGGGACATGTTGAGATCCTGCTGTCCGAGGGCGAAAAGTCGGTGGAGATCTATTTTCCATGGGAGGCATGCTTCGATCTTGCAAATGTACAGATAGACGAATGCGCGTCTCTGACAGGTCTTTATCGCCCACGCAAGCTGCTTTGCTTTGGCGATTCGATCACACAGGGCGTTTACAGCAATCATCCGTCGCTTTCGTATGCTTGCCGATTGGCAGATCTTTTAGATGCCGACCTGACCAACAAGGGCATCGGCGGTGACATGGTGTTCCCCGAGCTTGTCTGTGAGTGCGAAGCAAATATGCCCGATCTGATCACGGTTGCATATGGTACGAACGATTGGGGATGCCGCGCGCGGGATGAATTTTTAAAGAAATACACGCTGTTTATGCAAAAATTGACCGAGATGTACCCCAAAATTCCGATTTGCGCCATCACACCCGTGTGGCGCGCCGATTGGAACAAAAAGGGGACCAAAATGGGGATCCCCGCGTATGAGGTGGAAAACTTGATCCGCGAGGCATGCCGCGGTTTTTCCTCGGTTCGGGTTATCAGCGGTTGGAAAGTGATCCCCGCTTACACCGATTTTTATTATGACGGTGTACATCCCAACGACCTCGGATTTGGCGTTTACGCCGAGAATTTGTATCGCACGGTAAAAGAAGAGTTTGATAAGAATTGACTGAAAGGAAATCAAGATCATGTATTTAAATTTGGAGCAAATGAGAGAGATTACAAGAGGTGTGACACATGTTGAGCTGATTGACGGCGCGTTCCGTTTTTATCGTTTCACCGAAGCACAGACCGAGGTTTTGCGACATGCGGCGGAGCTCGATCCTCAAAAAAAGAATTTTTATGATAAGACTTATGCAACATCGGGTGTTCGTTTGGCGTTTCGAACCGACTCAAGCCGGATCGGATTTGATTTTGAGATTTTCCCGGGAGGTTCCAGCCGTCTTTATGCCGGTTTTGATCTGTATCAGGACGGTTTGATGACCGAGCATTGCAATGTTGATTATCAGCATGTCAGCGGAGGGCACATCAATTTTGCTCTGTCGGCAGGTGAAAAGACCGTGGAGCTCTATCTGCCGTGGTCAGCCGTGGTTGCTCTGAAAAACGTGGAGCTCGACGACGGTGCCGCCGTGGTTGGTGTATCCCGCAAGCTGAAAATGATCTGCTTTGGCGATTCGATCACACACGGCTACGATGCGTCTTTCCCGTCTCAGTCCTATGCTTGCCGCATTGCGCGCCTTTTGGATGCCGATGAGACCAATAAGGGGCTGGGAGGCGATATATTCAATCCGCCGCTGGCAGAGCTGCCCGATCCCACAGCCCCCGATATTGTCACGGTAGCATACGGCACAAACGATTGGAGCAGGTGTACCCCCGAGGTGCTTTTTGAAAACGCAAAGGCTTTCTATTCCCGCCTGTCCGCACTGTATCCCAACGCCAAGATCTTGGGAATCAGCCCCATTTGCCGCCTCAGCGGAAACAGAAGCGATACACCGTTTGGCTCCCCCTGCGTCAATGTCGATGCCGTGATCCGCAAGGCTTGCCAAGGACTTTCCAATGTCACTCTGATCAACGGCTGGAAGCTTACCCCCGCCGTCAAGGATTTTTACGCCGATCAATGGCTGCATCCCAATGACCTCGGCTTTGGTGTCTATGCGTCCAACCTGTATCGGGAGATCGCAAAACATATCTAATACTAATCTCAAAATATTGTATTGTTTTTGTCAGAAAACTTTTGAAATAAAGTTATACTTGGCGCCAGCGCCAAGACACGTGATTTGCTACGCAAATACACGTCCGACACCTTTCAAAACTTTAAAAAAGGATATTGTGGTGTTTTTAGGCATGGCTTTTTGTTTTCTGACGGCAAAGGGCGTTTGATCACTTTATATCCGAGCAATAGCTCTCGCATACCAAAGCCTTCGCTACGCTTAGGCGGGGCCATTACCCAAAACGGTCTCCCGACTTCAGTTCTATACTTTAAACAGAGAGCAGTATAATACAATAAAAGCAAGGGCGTTTCATGCTTTTTCGTTATGAAACGCCCTTGTTTTAAATTTAATTTTAGAATAAGAATTAGAATTATTTTAAAATATCAGATATAGAATTGACAACACAAAGCGGGTGGCAGGCTTCCAGCGTTTTGCGGCTTTGGTGCCCGGCGGCAACAAGAATGCAATCGGCTCCCATTGCTTCGGCAACGGCGGCATCGTGGTCGGTGTCTCCAATCATCAAGAGCTTGGCGTCGGGATGCAATGCTCGCCAGCTCCTGCCGATCTCTTCCTTGCTGTGCGCGTGGATATCCGACAATCCCAAGAGACCGTCAAAATAAGGACGGATGCCAAGAGATGAAACCTGGCGCTCAAGCATTGTAAGCTCTGTTGCCGATAGGATCAATTGCTTGATCCCAAGCGCATGAACCGCCGATAGCACGCGTTGGGCATCGGGAAAGAGGGCTGCGTTGTGGCTTTCTTCCAAATAATATGCAACCCACTCAACCGCAAGCTCGGAGTAGGGCGTTTTGCCAAAATCAAATCCCATGCGGCGGTAGTAATCGATGATGGGAAATCCAAACAGCGTGCGGTACTCCTCAATGCCAACAAGTGTTTTTAAGCCGTGCGCGGAGAGCAATCGGTTGGCGCATGTCAGGCAAACGTCAACATCATTATATAAGGTGCCGTTAAAATCCCAAATCACATGAGTGTAATTTTCCATTCTGTTCCTTCCTTCTCTTTATCTTCCTTTGTTGCCGAAAAGTGTGGGTTGATTTTTTCTGTCTTTTCTGTTACAATATGGACAAGAGACAGCCGCGGTTTGACATCCTCGTCAACTACAAAAAGGGGGTAACCTATGAAGAATTTCCAAATTTTTGAACGAACGCAATTGCTCCGACGTGTTCTGACCGCTGTACTCGCATGTGTGATGCTGATCGGCGGTATGGCACTCGGAGCGTCCGCAGAAACGGTAGTCCGACCGTCGGGTTCGGTTTCCACCAGAGTTTATCTGGACGGCAGCGAGGTACTTGAGGGGGAATGTTTTATCGTCGATTCAGTTACATACGTTCCGCTGCGCAAGTTCTGTAACCTGTTTGCCGACTGTTCCTTTACATGGAACGGCACAACGAAAACGGCAACCGTCAAAACCGAGCATCTGAACATGTCGGTACAAAATGATGCCGTGTACATCATCGCCAACGGGCATTATTTTTATACTGTTGGCAAGGTATTAAACCTGCAAGGGCATTTGTATGTTCCCATTCGCCCCTTGGCACGCGCGTTTGCTGAGGAGCTGTCGTGGAATGCCAAGGCACGCTGTGTGGAGCTGACCACAGTAGGTACGGTACGCGCGGTCAAGGCGGCTGCGTATGATGCCAATGATCTGTACTGGCTCTCACGTATCATTTCCGCCGAGGCAAAGGGCGAGCCGTTCCTGGGACAGATCGCTGTAGGAAACGTGGTGCTCAACCGTGTCAAAAGCGCATCCTATCCCAACACCGTTTACGGTGTGATATTTGACCGCAAGTACGGTACACAATTCTCGCCCGTTTCGTATGGAACGATCTACAAGGCACCAACCGCCGGCGCGATAATCGCGGCAAAGATCTGCCTTGAGGGGTACAGCCTTTCGGATTCGGCACTCTTTTTCGTCAATCCGCGCATCGCAACCAACAATTGGATCCAGCGCACACGACCCTTTGCGTTTCGCATCGGCAACCACGATTTTTACAATTGAATATCAAAAGGGGCTTGAAAAAGTCCCTTTTTTACGGCTTTTTTCGAATCTCAATCCCAATCACGCCCCACTTTTTCTGCTCATAGAGTGAATAATACCGTTCCATGTCTTCAGGTGATGCGGTGGGAATCTCATGTTCGTCATACCCCAGCCGTGTAGCAGGAAAAACGGCATAAAGAGCCTCGAAGCTGGGAAATACATGAAGCGCCGTTATCTCAACCCGTAGCGTGCGCTCCCCATTTCGCTCATAAAAAAGGATCTCATCCCCCACACACATCAAGCGCCTTTTTTCATCGTATAGCCGCATTTCAATATCTTTTTTGCCGTAAAGAATGGCATCAAAGGGTACCGTATCCAGCCTCATTTCGTGCAGCATAAAACACCTCCGCGTTTTTTACTATTTTAACACATTTTTTATTCTTTTGCAAGAGAAGATTTGTTTTCAGATAAAAAAGACAGCTCCCAACGGTAATTCTCGGGTCTGTGCGCATCGATCGCCGAGTAACGTCCCACTTTTCCAACCGTTACAAGATTCCCAACGTGGCAAAAGCCAAAGGTGCGCGGCGGCAGATGCGTGACGAGATCATCCAGATTACGAATGACGTAAAAACGGTCCCACCTTTCGGCAATGTCGGGCGGCAGACATCCGTAGAGGACGCGCGGACATCCAAACCCGTAGCCTTCTATCGATTGACGGAGCTCGGGGCGGCGGTAGTAGGCAAATTCATGGCAGAGAACAGCCAATGCCGCGCCGTGGCTGTAGCCCACGGTTACGATCTTTGAGATGCTTGGGTCAAGGATAAAGGGCTCCACAAGCGGTTTTACACTCTTCCAAACCCGCAAAAAGCCTCCGTGGCAACGCCATTCGGGGGACATTTCCTTGTAAGGCGCCGAGATAAAATCCAAATTATTCAGCCAATCCACAAGACCGTGGCTGTGTTGAAAAAAGAGAAACAGTACCTCTCCGCGGCGCGATACATCCCAGCTTGCCCCGTTTTCGCTTTCCCGATAGGTTCGCGACAGACAGTCGTCAAACAGCTCCAAAAGAAAATTTCGCATATCCAACCTCCTTTTATCAAAGAGTATGCGGGATATGCGAAATCTGCAACCGATCGGTATTATTTTTCAAATCCGTGTACAAACCCCTTTACATCCGCCGAACAGATATCGCCGCCGATCACACGGTTGCGGTACACCAAAACGTTTGCGTAAACGGTGCCGTCGTAGTCGGGATAGTTTTCCACGGAGAAGGTGTAGCGCGTCACTTCTTTGTTTTTGAATTTTTTCAGATCAAGCCCCTGTTCCTTTTGGATCTCGTTATAGGCGGAAAAGACTTTATCAAATTCGGCGGGGACGGTAACCGTTTTCACCTCAACGGGCGCGGCATTCACCGTCCAGCCAAACTGGGTGAGAAAATCCACAACATCTTCGGCAGTTTTGATCTTGTCATAGTTGTAGCTGACCTCTCCGTCGACCCCTGCCGAGGTCTGTGACGAGATGGCATAGGTAGGAACAAACGCAATGAGCGTGATGAGTACGGTCAGAGCCACGCATATGACTCCAACGAGCTTGATGGTGCTTGCGCGCAGAGAATAGATGAACATAAAAACGCCTCCCGTGTTTCATAAGATTTCTCGTTGGTAGAATATATGAAACAGGGAGACGCATTATGAATGGAAATCAAAAATCGGGTTGAAATTGCGAGCGAAGCTGTTTCAGCTCCAAGGATCGCCGCACTCCGTCCGAGTGTGAGTAAACGTTATGTAACAGCCCAAACATCATAAAGGTGGCAAGCATGGAGGATCCGCCGCAGGAGAGGAGCGGGAGCGTGATGCCGATTACGGGTAGCATTGCAAAGCACATGCCAATGTTGAGCAGGATCTGCACCACCAGCATCCCCCCGATCCCCACGCAGATCAGCCCGCCGTAGTCCGAGCGGTCGGCGGCGCGCGCGATCATAAAGATCCGCACCACCATCACCATAAAGAGGATGATAACCAAGGCCCCGCCGAGAAAGCCAAACTTTTCACACACGGTCGCGTAAATAAAGTCGGTATGCGAAGCGGGCAGTATTTCATAGTAGCCGCCTGTAAAGAGCCCCACACCGATAAATCCGCCTGCCGCAATGGCATCACGGCTCATGAGCGGCTGCATTCCATAGCCGAGCGGATCGCTTTCGGGGTTAAAGCCAATAATAATGCGCTGTTGCTGATAGCTGGATAGATGCTCCCACAGATAGGGGAAGAGCAGGACGATCACAAGCGCAAGCCCCAAAAAGTAGAGCGGATGAAGTCCGGCGCAAAAGAGCATAATGGCAACGATGGCAAGATAGATGAGTGCTACGCCAAGGTCGCCCGACATCAGGATCAAACCAACGATCAGCCCCGCGTGTGCCGCCAAAAGCAGAACTGTGAGAGGCTTGTTGATGTGATCCTGCACCGTAAACAAATGCTTGGAAAAGGTGCAGATAAAGGCGAATTTGACAAACTCGGAGGGTTGGATCATGAGTCCCGTTCCCGGGATCGCCAGCCAGCTTTTGTTCGCCGTTTCGCGCGACTCGCCGCTGCTGCCAAAGACGAGGGTGAGGATCAACAGCACCGCCGAGCCAACCAGCATCCATATCCACAGCTTGTCCACGATCACACGGTAATCGATGTAGGCAAACAGCACGGTCACAAACAGCCCGACGATAAAAATAAACACCTGCATCCGCAGCTTGGACATTCCAAAATTGTCCACCGCCCCAAATACGGTGACGATGCTGATGATCGAAAGAAGCGTCGCGCACGAGAACAGCACAGGGTCAATGTTTTTGATGGCTTCTTTGACCGTATTCCATAGCTTTTCCACGGGGCGCCTCCTTTC
>JAFTXB010000171.1 GCA_017461825.1 Clostridia bacterium | reverse complement strand
TTATTCTTCTTCGGTCTCGCGGTATGCCTTTTTGCCCTGCATCCCCGCAATTTCCTTGAATCCGTCGATTTCACCGCGCTGGATCGCGCCGAAAATGCGGTAGCGAAGCCCATCGTGCTTGCGGTCAAGCTCGCGCAAAAGCTGTTTCATTTCCTCGCGCTGGGTGTTTCCGTCGGCAGGGCAGGGCGATTTCACCACGGGAAGCTCTGCCTTGGACGCAAAATAGCGCACGTCCTTTTCGGGCATATAGATCATCGGGCGGATCAGCTTGATGCCCACGCGCGAGAGATAGGTCACGGGGGAGAAGCACCCAAGCCGCCCCTCAAAAAAGAGGTTGAGCATAAAGGTCTCCACCGTATCGTCAAAATGGTGTCCGAGCGCCACCGACGTACATCCCAGCTCCTTTGCAGCGTTGTGAAGTGCCCCGCGCCGCATTTTGGCGCAGAGCGAGCAGGGGTTCTTTTCTTTTCGGATATCGAAGATGATGCGCGAGATCTCGGTGGGAATGACGTGATAGGGCACGTCCAATTCATCACACAGCCTTTGGATGGACGAAAAATCAGCCCCCTCAAAGCCCATGTCAACCGTAATGGCGATCAGCTCAAACGGAACGGGATAAAACCGCCGCAGCTCTGCCATGGCGCAAAGCAGGGTAAGCGAATCCTTGCCTGCCGAAACCCCGACCGCGATCTTGTCGCCCGCCTCGATCATCTGATAATCGTCCAGCGCTCTCCGCGTAAAGCTTAAAACTCGTTTGATATGTTCCATATTCAAAGAATGGGGCCTTGCACCGAAATGCAAAGCCCCGTTTGCCCATTCTTATTCGGCAGCAGCGTCTTCGGCTACTTCTTCCTCGTCTGCGATATCTCCGGGCTCTTCGGGAAGCTCGTCGATGTCGATGGTGAGGTTGCGGATCGCCTTCAGTTCACGGACAACACCGATAACAAGTGCGGTGGTTGCGGCTGCGGCAATGCTCAGGCCTACGATCAGTTTAATGTTGTTTTTGCTCATGGGTTTGGTCTCCTTTTTATATATTATTTTGTTTTTATGTTGCGTGATCAGCAGGGAAATGCGCAGGTATCATAGATTTGTTGTGCCTCGGGTGTGAGGATCCGAGTGCGGTCTTCTTCGCATTTTGGCTGATAAAGTATCAAAGGGGCGCTCATACGCAGAGACGGTGCGGCATCCTTGACAGCCTCGGTGAGCACCATGCAGGGCTCTGCATCAGTGTCTGCGTGAACAAAGGTCATTCGCTTTGGCTCAAGTCTTGCATCGCGAAGAGCGTAGAGCAACTCGGTCAAGCGATCGGGGCGCCACACGGTAACAAATCTGCCGCCCGTTTGCAAGAGCCTGCCTGCCGCATCGCAAAAATCGGCAATGCCGCCCATGACCTCGTGTCTTGCAATATATTTTTCATCCCATTCGTTTCGTTTTCCCGAATCGCACCGCATATAGGGCGGATTGGAAAACACCAGTTCGATCTTGCCGTCAAAGCTTGCGGCATTCAAGTCACGCAGGTCGGCACACAGTGGAATCACACAGCCGTCCAGACCGTTGATATGTGCATTCCGTCCGATCAGCTCGGCAAATGCGTCCTGTACCTCCACCGTATGGATTACCGCCACCTTTTTTCGTACCGCAGTCAAAAACGACGCGATCCCCGTACCCCCGCCAAGCTCAACCGCACGTGCGCGGGGCATTGGGCGGATATAAGCGGCAAGCAAAAATGCATCGGTTCCATAGGTCAGCCCCTGCTTTTTCTGAATGAGGCGGATCGATTCGTTGACCGTGTCAAGCCTTTCATCGGCAAGAAGGGGAATGTTGGAGGGGCGATCTTGTTGGATCATAGGGTACTCCTTCAAAACGAAAGGGAATTTTACACTTAGACAAAACGGCGGAGCAGGCGGATGTTCGCTTGCTCCGCCGTTTGCGGGATTATGCTTCCTCGGGAGCACCTACAGGGCAGTTGTCAGCGCAAGCGCCGCAAGAGATGCACTTATCAGCGTCGATCTCGTACTTGCCGTCGCCTTCGGCAATTGCCTCTACGGGGCAAGCGTCAACGCAAGCGCCGCAGGATACGCAATCATCATTAATCTTATATGCCATCGGTCTGTACCTCCTATGTATTTGATACATATATTGTATCATATTTTTTTGTTTTTGCAACTGTTTTTTTCAAATTTTTAAAAAAAATTTATAATATTGGTGTATTTGGGCTATATGATGGTTCAAAAAGCATCATTTTATTGCTTTTTGTCCTCTTTTTCGGAGGCCACAGCCTCTTTTTCGTGCTTTGGATCACGCGCCTTTGCGCCTTTGGCTTGCTCGGCGCGGTGTTCCTTGCCAAGAACTGTAACATTATCTCTGTGATATTGCTTGGGAGCGGTGTCGGGAGACTCCTTTAACACCACGCGGACTGTGCCTGCCAAGGGGTTGGAGCCGATGACCACACCCACGCCGTCCTCGGTTCTGACAAGTGTATCGTTTGAGGGCGTTTTTTTGATCTCCTCGGTGTAGACCTCGGATTCATAGCGCAGACAGCACATGAGTCTTCCGCACACGCCCGAGATCTTTGTGGTGTTGAGCGAGAGGTTTTGCTCCTTAGCCATTTTGATGGATACCTGTGCAAAATCGGGCAAGAAGGTCGAGCAGCACAAGGCTCTGCCGCAGGCACCGATGCCGCCAAGCATTTTTGCTTCGTCGCGGATTCCGATCTGCCTTAGTTCAATACGAGTACGGAATACCGATGCGAGATCCTTTACAAGCTCACGGAAATCCACGCGCCCCTCAGACGAGAAATAGAAGAGCAGCTTGGAGTTGTCAAATGCGTATTGCACGTCGATGAGCTTCATATCCAGCTTATGCGCTTTGATCTTTTCGTGACATACCGCAAGTGCTTCTTTTTCTTTTTCACGGTTTTCGGCATTGTGTGCGATATCGGCGGGGGTGGCGATGCGCAGTAGCGGACGTAAGGGTGTAACGGTTTCATTTGCGTTTACCATACAGTTGCCAAGGCTGACCTCACCAAATTCGGGCCCTCTTGTGGTTTCAACAATTGCGTACTCGCCCTTTTTTGCGCGAAGTCCGTGCGGATCAAAGTAATAGGTCTTGCCCGATGAACGGAAACGAACTCCAACCACCTCTACGCGTTCCTGCTCGGCTGTTGCGGCAGGGGTGGATTCGGAATTCAAAATGGCATCTGCCGCAGCCTGTGCCTCGGCAAGCTGCTCGGGGGTGGGCTCGTCATTTGCCTTTTCCATTCCAAAGGGAACGGGAGCGGTTCCGTCGGCGCTTTTGAGAACAATGCGCGCGCGAAGCTCCGACAACTCTATTTCCTCTTTATTTGGCGTTTCGTATGGGTCATAGGGTCGGCGTTCCTGCCCATGCTTGCCCCCGCGATTATTTGTACGGCGGTTGTCGTTGCGGCCTTTTTGATCACCGCGGTTTTTTCCGTCGTTCTTTTTGGGCTTGTTATTCTGTCCGTGTTCGCGATTGCCGTTTTGAGCGCCTGCTTGAGATGCCTTTCGCTCATGGGAGGCATTTTCGGGGTTTTGCTGTGGCGTATCACTTTTTTGTTCCGTACGAGGCTCCTTCTCGTTAAGATCGGGACGCGGACGGTTGCCGCCCTTGTGATGTCTGCGTCGGTTGGAACGGTTTTGACCGTTATTGCCTTGCTGGCGATCGCTGTTGGCGGGAAAATCGTGGTTTTTTTCTTCTGACATATATGGGAATCCTTTCTCTTGTGGATCGATTGTTATTGGATCAGTCCGCAACGAACCGCAAATGAAGTCAGGGTCAAGCGGACGTTTGCGTTCTTCTTCAAGCGGTCAACTGTTTCATTTACGGCATCGCAAAGCCCGAGCAGCTCGGGGGTAGTGAAGCTGTAAGCCAGTGTGCACGCTTCCTCTCGGTTTGCAAAAAAACAGAGGGGGGCGTTTTCGGTTTGCTTGCACAGCAGGAGATCACGCAGACAAAGAAGCGTGAAGTTGAATTGGTCGGTGAGCTCGTCGCGCTTTTGGGGCAATCCATTGAGATACCGAACCGCGGCGGCGGAATTTCTCCGCGTGGCGCAAAGATTGACGAGATCTCTTGCAGCTTCTCGTTTTGCGACAATGGGCTTTCTTTTTTTAGCATCCAGCAGCTCCAAAGCTCGTCCGATGCTGCCGTTTGCCGCTGCCGTGATCTCTCCGAATTCTTCGGGTGAGGATCTTGCAAGCGCCGAAGCCTCGGTGCTGATGCGGCATAGATGCGTTCCGATGCGCTCGGTGTCGATCGGTTCTGTGCGCAAAGTGGGCGCACGGCTTCTCACTGTTTCAAGAAGAGACGATGAGGTCTCGCACAGCAGGAGAAAGATGACATACGCAGGCGGCTCTTCAAGCGTGAGCAGAAAAGCGTTTTGCGCTTGTTCGGTCATCAAATGCGCTTCTTCAATGATGTAGAGCTTGACGGGCAATTCGTTTGGCGCAATTGAGACATCCTGCCTCAGCTCACGAATGACATCTACTCCCATCGTTGCCTTTCCTTCTTCGCGACGGATAAAAATGACATCGGGGGAATTTCCGTCAAAGATTTTTTTGCAGGACGGACAGGTGCAGCAGGGGAGAGGGGAGGAAAGCTCGTCCTTTTTTTGACAAGCGATCGCTGCGGCAACCGACATGGCAAACGTATGCTTTCCGCTACCGTATGCGCCTTCTATGATATAGGCGTGAGAGAGACGGTTTTTGAGAATATCGTCAGCCAAGCGCTTTTTCAGCGCGTTGTTTTCGATAATGAGGTCAAAAGCAGGCTTTATCTTTCATCGCTCCCTTCCGTCTTTCATTTGGCAATTCAACACCATCTTAATTATAACAGTTTCTTTGTCAAATGTCAAGACGTCGAAGGGTTTGAATCGTCTTTTTTTACATCTTTTTTATCAAAAATTCGTTTTGGAATTGACACGCAGGCTTTTTTGGGTTATAATATAACAGTAAAACAATTTTTAGAAAGGAAGCTGAATATCATGGTCGTAACCAAACAGTCGATTATCGGAGACATTCTGGATTATGAGCCCGAAACCGCACAGTTCTTTTTTGCAATCGGCATGCATTGCCTGGGTTGCCCTGCATCCCGCGGCGAGTCGGTTGAGGACGCTTGTGCCGTTCACGGAACCGATGCGGATGCGCTGATCGCAGAGATCAACCGTTTCCTCGAATCCAAGAAATAAGAATCAACGTCGGGCAGGATCTATTCCTGCCTGTATGTTTCTCCAAAGGGGATCGCTATGCAAAAAAAACAACAATTCATCGGTGCGCGGCTTCTCAGCGCACTGCCTTATATCACGCGGGGAGGGCGTGTGGCGGATATCGGAACCGACCATGCCTATCTTCCCATCCATCTTTTGCGCGAGGGGATCATTTCGGGCGCCGTTGCCTGTGACATCAACGCCGGCCCCATTGAATCGGCTCGCATGCATATCGCGGCGGCGGGCTTTTCGGATCGCATTGACACGCTGTTGACCGACGGACTACACGGAGTGGAGCAATATGCCCCCGACGATATTCTGATCTTTGGAATGGGGGGAGACCTGATCGTCAAGATCCTCTCCGAGGCACCGTGGATCAAGAATGAGCGGATCGGGCTGATCCTGCAGCCAATGTCCCGCGTGTCGACTCTGCGCCAATGGCTTTGTGAAAACGGATTTTTGATTACGGGAGAAACCCTCTCGTTTGAAGATAAATATTACCAAACGCTTGCCGCGCATTATACGGGGGTGTGTGAGACCTACACCGAGACCGAATTGGCGGTGGGGCGCTTGAACATCGGGTCGCGCCCACCTCATTTTGAGGGCTTTGTGCGCCACGAGATCAAGGTTTTGAATAAGATACTGGCGGGAAAAGCCAAGTCGGAGAATGCCGACACCGCCGCCGAGGAACGATTGAAAGAAAAATTGGAGGAGCTTTTATGAATTGCGCCGAGCTGTATGCTGTTTTGAGTGAGAAGATTCCCGCGTCTCTGTCCTGCTCATGGGACAACGATGGGCTTATGTGCTGTTCCGAGCCCGAGAGAGCAGTGCGCCGCGTCCTGGTTGCTTTGGATATTACGGGAGGCGTGATCGACGAGGCGATCGCGGGCGGGTACGATGCCATCGTGTCACACCATCCATTGATCTTCTCGCCCCTGCGTGCCTTGAATCCGAGCGACCATGTTGCAAAAAAGGTCATGCGGCTTGTGCGGGAGGGCATCGCCGCCATGAGCTTTCACACCCGTCTTGACGCGGTTGAGGGCGGTGTCAACGACACTTTGGCAAACGCGATCGGCTTGCGCGATATCCTTCCCTTTGGGCAGGACGGCGAGGCGATCGGACGCATCGGAACTTTAGAAAAATCCATGGCGGTTTCCGAATTTGCCGCATTGGTAAAGCGTGAGATCGGTGCCGAGGGCGTGCAGGCGGTTGACGCAGGGCTGCCCGTTTCCCGCGTGGCGGTACTGGGCGGTAGCGGCTCGGACGATGTAAAGGCCGCGCGCGCGGCGGGGGCGGATACCTATCTGTCGGGCGAGCTCAAGCACAATTGGCTCACCGATGCGCCCGATCTTGGAATCAATCTGGTGGCGGCAGGGCATTTTTATACAGAGTATCCCGTTTGCCGCATCCTGCGCGATATGATCCTTAATGCCGATCCAACGGTAGAAGTAACGGTTACAAACAGCAACCCCGTGCGGGTATTTTAAAAAGGAGAAACAGCAATGACGTACGTAATTTCGGATATTCACGGAAACTATGAAAAATTTAAGTCGATCCTTTCGCAGATCTCGTTCCGCGAGAGCGACGTGATGTATATTTTGGGCGATATTCTGGACTATGGTGAGGAGTCGATGGAGCTGATCGCCGACCTTTCGATCCGCCTCAACGTCTATCCCATTGCGGGCGAGCACGACTTTCTGGCGGCAAGAATGCTGTCGGGCTTTTCGTCAATGCTCAAAAGCGGAGCCACACCCGATCCCGAATTCATTTCGGAGATGACGGCTTGGGTGCAGGACGGCGGACAGAACACGCTGGAGGCGTTCCGCAATCTCGATGGGGATCAACGCGAGGGCGTGCTTGAGTATCTTGAGGAAATGATGCTGTTTGACGAGGTAACGGTCAAGGGCAAAAGATACGTGATGGTGCACGCGGGCATTGCCGACTACGATGAAAATACCGATTTGGAGGACTACCTGCCCGAGGACTTTTTCTCCGAGCCTTTGGACGCATCCTACGCGTTGATGGACGGCGCCACCGTGATCGTCGGACACGTGCCCACAAAGAGCGGTAAGATCGAGTACGGCGAGGGCAGTATCTTCATCGACTGCGGCGCGGGTGAGGGCGGACAGCTTGGTTGCCTGCGGCTTGAGGACGGCAAGGAGTTTTACGCCTGATGCGAAAGAACGACGTCGTCCGTCTCACAATTGAGGAGATCAACAACTTGGGGTGCGGCGTGGCGCATATCCCGACCTCCGACGGCTCGCGCGGACAGGTGGTGTTCGTGCGCGATGCGGTGACCGGCGATACGCTTGACGCGCGCATCATCAAGGTCAATAAAAGCTATCTTGTGGCGAGGATCGAGCGGATCGTCACCCCTTCCCCTTGGCGCTGTACGGCGGATTGCAAGGCGGCAGGGTGCGGCGGTTGCGTGTATCGCCACGTAACTTACGAGCATGAGCTAAACCTAAAGCACGATTACGTGCAAAACGCTTTTCGCAAGGCGGGGCTCCCTAATGTAAATGTCGCACCCGTGCGGCATACGGGGGAGCTTGTCGGCTACCGCAACAAGGCGCAATATCCCGTCCGCAACGGCAAAGACGGCATGGAGGCGGGCTTTTTCGCCACGGGTACACACCGCATCGTGC
>JAFTXB010000170.1 GCA_017461825.1 Clostridia bacterium | reverse complement strand
TTCCAAAATGCGACCGTTATGCCACCTTCACCTATCTCAACCCCGGCTCGGTCTCTATCCCCAAAGAGGACACCCCGCACTCGTATATGATCCTTGACGGTCAAACAGCGTATTGGAAAGCGCTCGACGGCGGTGTTTACCGCACCGAATCGCTCTGAACCAACAGGAATGAAAGGATAAAAAGATATGGATTTCAATGAATTCAGCCTGATATACCCTACCCCCGAAACAAGAAAGCGCCACGACGACGGCACCGAGGTGCCCGATATCGACCTGTTTACCTTGCAGGAGCTGGGGCTTTTGGAGGTCTTTGATCTGAAAAACGGTGACCTTTCCGAATTCTTTACAACCAGTCCCGAGGTCATGCGCTACCGTATGGCAACCTTTGACGATATGCTATCCTGCCCCGAGCTTACCGATATGCTCAACCGCCTCGTTCCCGTGCTCAACGATATCATGGAGCTCCGCCGCCTGGAGGCAGACAGCGGCGACCCCAACGACTATCTTTCCAGCATCACCGAGATCGAATTATACGTTTCCAGCATCCGCGTATTGCACGAGGGCTTGACAAATGTAAAGGAAAAGCTGAAAAGCCCCGCCTTTACTTCGCTCGCAACACTGGTTACAGAGCTTGCTGAAAGCGAATATTATAAAGACCTCAACAGCAAGCTTGAGGAGCTGACCCAGCGCGTACGCGAGATCAAAAGTGTTACGATCGGTGTCAACCTCGACGCACAGCTTCGTCCAAGCTCGGCGGGTGTGCTGTCGATCAACTCCGAATCCTTCAAATCGGGCGACGTTTTGGACAAGATCCTGCGCCTCAACTTCAAAAACGACAATTACACCTGCATTGCAAACCTCGTCCCCTTTGGAAAGAAGCAATCAGAAAATCAAAAAATGGCACTCTCCCTTGCCTTTAACAGTGCCATCAATGATATTTACAAATCCTCACTTCGCTCTTGGAAAAAGATCGTGCAGACCTACGTGTTGGAAAACACCGAGTTTTTGCTCAATCTCATGCCCGAGTTTGAGTTTTTGGTAAGAGGAACGCAAATGCTGGATGCGCTGAAGAAAAGGGGCTGCCCCCTCATCATTCCGGACATTCGTCCCATGGAGGAACGCGCCTTTACGGCAACCGAGCTTTATAACCCTTGCGTTGCGCTCAAGATCGAGGATGAAATTGTCCCAAATGACATAGCGTTTGATAAAAACGCCGCTATTTACGTCCTGACAGGCCCCAACCGCGGCGGTAAATCGGTTATTACCTGCGCCATAGGGCTTTCGCAGGTCATGCTCCAGCTTGGAATGTACGTCCCCGCAAAGGAGGCGGCAATCTCCCCCGTCGACGGAATTTATACACACTTCCCAACGGGTGCCGAGGACACCATCGATAAAGGGCGTCTTGGCGAGGAATGTGCCCGCCTTGGCGAGATCTTTGATTGCGTCACGGCAAACAGCTTAGTCTTGCTGGACGAATCGCTTTCCTCCACGGGCAGCTACGAGGCATCCTACATTGCCGCGGAGGTGCTTTCGGGACTGGCGCACGTTGGATGCCGTTGCCTATTCTCCACCCACCTGCACGAGCTTGCCGCCGAGATCGACAACATCAACCGCCGTTCTCTTGCAAACGGTGGCGTTGCCATTGACACCCTTGTCGCAGGCATTGAGGGCGAGGGCAAACGCTCCTTCCGCATCACCCGCGCCAAGCCCGACGGAAAGAGCTACGCGCGCGACATTGCCGAAAGCTACGGCTTGACCTATGAAAACATCCTGAAACGGGTGGAAGATACCGAGAATACCTAAAAGCGATAGCCACGGTTCGCATGGAACCGTGGCTATCGTTTTTGTATTATCAAATCGACAAATTGGAATTTATCTGTCTGCTATAAAATCTATTCCTGCTTTTCTTGCTTGACTACACAGGTCTTTTGTCTGTAATTTATATTCTTTACCGTCCTTAATAAAGTGAGTTCCGCATTGTCTGAATTCAAAAGAAACATTTTTTCTGATACATTGCTCACGAATATCTAATGCCCATGCATAATCAAAAGGTCTTGCAAATTTATCTGATTCTCCACCCACAACTACAAGTTCAACATCATCAAGATACGGTTCAATATGTATTTTTTCAAGCAACGGTTGTGCAGTAATGCATTTGTGCTTTATAGGAAGTGATTCAAATAACGACAATCTTTTATCTGCATTTTTTTGGTTTTCAACAGTACAGCACACAACAACGTTTTCATATCCGTTGCCCCAATCGGCAGGAATACAATCTGCAAATCTGTCTATCCGTTTAGTCAGAAAAAGAAAAGTACAATCTTGTCGCTCTTTTATCATATCCCAGCATTCTTTGCGCCATACGTCTGCTTCTTCTATCAGAAAATCTGTTGAAAAGCAAAGATAAACTATCCCTGCTTTCATTTTGTAGTTTCCGTTTTTCAACTTCTCAATAGGTTTGCAAAAATCTTTTGTTTTTACAATGTCGTTTGTATTAACACCTCGTTTTGCATCGCCTTTATGTATATAGCAATGCAGACAACCTTCACTGTATTTTCTGCAACCTCGCCATGGATTCCACATAGCCATATTCTCACCTCATCAAATTCAAGTTTATCAATCAGTTTTATTATACCATAGATAAGTAAAAATGTAAATAGGACAGCTTGAATATTTTCTAATACCGCCCTAACTTTAATAATGCAAACAAAAAACGCGCACCACCCATGCAGGTGATGCGCCATTTTGGAAATCACTTAACCTATATCATAGTCTTCATAACAATTGAGCAGCACTTCACAATCGCAATAGCCACCCATATCGGTAATTTCTGTAAGTACATTTTCTATCATTTCTTGGGCAATATTGTTCTTGAGCCACAGTTTTGTATATCGTAATGTGTGGTCACAGCCCGAATGATCCAGTTGTTCTTCTAAATACTCAAACAATTCTTGGACATTTTCTTCTGTGAGAATATAATCCTCACTCTGTTCTGCTTCCCATGCCTTTTCCAAAGCCTTCTTCTCCTCTTTCGACAAATTTGCCATAGTCTCATCCTCCGTTTATGTTTCATTTATTGTATCATGTTTTTTATTGTTTGTCAACCTTTTCAAATAATTATGCGTCAAAAACGCTCCACCCATGCAGGTGATGCGCTCAAACTACTGACAAACACTATTGAAAAAAACACAGTTCGTTAAAAAGCACAAATTTGTTACTCCACTTTTTCTTTGCAAGAAAGAGGCGCAAAGAAAAAGTTCACAAAAAGAAACGCCGAGAAAGAAATTTCGCCCTCTGCGGAGGGCGAGGAGGCTTCCGCAGCCTCCACCGCGCAAGCTTTTGAAAAAGCTTGACCAAAACTTTTCGTCAAAAGGCAGTGCGAATACCTTTGTCAGCAAACGGAGCGCACCACCATGCAAGTGATGCGCTGTTTTTATCCCCGAAACAGAATGGCAAAATTGAGGATGAGCATATAGGCAAGCCAAATGCTGTGAAAAAGCATGAGCATACCCGCCAATTTGGTGACGCGGTAAAAAGAAAAGGTGACGGCAAGTGATGCGACGAAAATGAGCAACGCCTCGATTGCGCTGAGAAAAATGAGATCCGCCCCAAACAGCGTGGGATACCAGCACAGCTCCAGCACCGCCATCAGCACAAACACCATACAGCCCTTGTATTTTTCCGCCTCGCACCCTGCCCAGCGGTAGCACAGCACAAACCCAAAGGCACACCCTGCCATAAAAAATGCGATCGACCATAAAAAGGTCATCAACCACACGGGCGGGATCATATCCTTGATCCCCAATTCCAGCATGACGCGATAGGGGCTCCCCACAAAGGCGCGCACCAAAATTCCGCCAACGGCAAACAAACCTCCGCACACCAGCATAAAAATGGGGCTCGACCGCTCCAAGTCACTATTCAGCCATGCGTTGACCGTCAGTTTTCCATACCCTTTCTTATGCAAAAACAGCACCTCCCTAGAAAGGTGCTGTTTTTTTGTTGCACCTCGCTGTTAAACCTTATGAAAGAGGTGCGTGTTTTATTCTTCCTCCGTCTCATAAAATCGAGGGATCAGATAATCCCACGCGTCATCGGGAGGATACAAGTGTATTTTGCATGAGCGGTTGAACGGATGCTCAACGGGAGATGCGCCATAATAGCCGATCACTTCATTTGCGAAATAGGGCTGCTTTTCATTTTCATTTGGGTTGATGGATAAAGGATCACCGCGGTATACATATTGCGCATCACTAACGTAGATCTGCACCGGGAACCGACGTTCGGCTTTGATCAAAGCGACCTTTTTCAAAAACGAATCGGGACAGTTTCCGTGGCTGATACCGCCGTGCTCGCTGTCATAATCACACAGTACATGACAATCACAAAACGAGGTTGGCATATTCTCTTTTAAAAACCACCCGATCTCCGAGCGGTTGCCTCGCGGATCATAGACGCAGGCATCCGACAATAGCTTGCCCGAATCCCTGCAATAGCTTGCCCGAATCACGTTTTGCGGTATGTCAAAGCGGTCTTTACCCCCTTTTTCTTCCACGATGTCGCTCATCACGCGGTTCCAGATATTCGTGCAAAGGTTTCGCCCCTCCAAGGGCTCGGGATACTCATATCCGCACCAAACCCCGCAGATCAGCTCGGGCGTATATCCAACAAACCAGCGGTCGCCGTCGGCATTGGTCGTGCCCGTCTTGCCCGCGCACTCCACGCGGTTTTTGAGGGTGATCGAGGACGAGGTGCCGTAATCGACCACGCCCTGCAAAAGCTTTGTCATAATTGCGGCATTCCCCTCCGACAAAACCACCTCAGCGGCATCGGGGCAAGCAAGCAGGATATTCCCGTCAGCATCCAGCACGCGGTAATACGAGCGGTAAGGATGATATACGCCTCGGTCGGCAAACACCGTATAAGCCGCCGTCAGCTCGCGCAGGGTAACGCCGTAGTTGAGCTGTCCCAAGGCAAGTGCGGCGAGATCGCGGTCATTTGCCCCCGCTTCGGAAACCATTCCCGAAAGATGAAACCGCTCCTTTGCGATCCGATAGGAGGTTTCAAGCCCCAGCTCTTGCAGGACACGAACCGCAACCGTGTTGGTCGAATGTGCCACCGCGTAAGAGATATTGGTAAGCCCACGGTATACCCCCGTGGCATTGCGAGGCCACACCATATTGCCGCCGCTGTTAAACTCCACGGGAACATCATCATAAACGCTTGCCCAGTTGATGATTCCCTGCTCCAATGCGGGTGCATAGACCGTGATCGGTTTGAGAGCTGAACCGGGCGGTCTTTTGGTTTGCGTGGCAAAGTTTTGCACGCGGTTTCCCGTTTTGTCGCCAACCTCCCCCGCAACACCGAGGATATCCCCCGTTCTGCTATCAATTACGATCAGCGCCGATTGTGCCGACTCGCCTTTTTCGTTTTTCGGAACGGTTACGGCGGTGCGGTAATATTCCTCCACCAGCTCCTGGATCTCGGGATCCATCGCCATATCGATGCGCAGTCCGCCCGAAAGGACATATTGCGATGCCAACGAGCGGCTGATTCCGTACTCCTCGATCAGATCGTTGATCACA
The DNA here is from genome assembly GCA_017461825.1 of Clostridia bacterium. Classification (GTDB taxonomy): domain Bacteria; phylum Bacillota; class Clostridia; order Oscillospirales; family CAG-272; genus UMGS1865. The sequence continues at coordinate 9,248 of JAFTXB010000170.1, read as the reverse complement.
TCCTCAAGCACCATATCCACATACCACGAATTGATCCCCTCGGAAACCGCTCCCGAATCATCCACACGCAATTGCAATGGGGCGATGCATGCGCTTTCATATTCTTGGAATGTGATATATCCTTGATCCAGCATTTCACGCAAAATGATATTTCGACGCGTCAAATTGTGTTCGGGATGTCGGATCGGGTTATAATAAGAAGGGCTGTTGGTAATTGCCGCAATTGAGGCGGTTTCAGCAAGGGTTAGCTCTGACGGCATTTTTGAAAAATAATGCATGGATGCCTGTGCAATCCCATCACAGTCATCCGAAAAATGAATGATATTGAGATACAGCTCCATGATCTCGCTCTTGTCAAGCCTTCGCTCCAGATCCTTTGCGTATAAGATCTCCTGCATTTTACGGGAAAGGGTTACCTCGCTGTTCCCTGTCATATTTTTGACAAGCTGTTGCGTAATGGTAGAAGCTCCGAAATGATCCGAAAAGCCCAAAATATAATTTACCCCCGCCGCCACGGTACGGTACCAATCCACTCCGCGATGCTCATAAAACCGTTTATCCTCAATGGCAACAAATGCATCGATCATATTTTGTGGAATATCGGGATACGCAACATAAACATTCTGCTTTTGCGCAAAGGCATTTGACGTCACCTCCACGGCTTCCCCGATCCGATCGGTTCTGTCCTCAAATTGAAAGATAAAAAAATGAGGCGATTCTCTTTTTTCGGCAAGCCGAAAAAAATCATCGGGCAGCTGCATTTCGTAATGCGTTCTCACATAAAAGCCCATGCCAAGTATCAGAATGCAGATCAACACCATCAAAACCGAAATGCCGATCAAAATTCTCGATGCGATCACACCCTTTTTCTTTTTTGCCTTTGTCATCCATTCGTGCTCCTTTTTGTCGCTTTTACAAACAGTATTCCACATTTTCTTGAATATAACGCAAAAAACGGGATATGCTATCATTACCCCGAATGCAAAAAAATGAGAGAGGAGCAAGAGAATGGATGCTTCAAAAATTTTATTGGTGATCTGTGCCTTTGCCTTGATCGTATGCCTGACGCTGTGTATCACAACACTTTCCGTCCTGCGGAACGCGGTTGCCGAAAACGGTACACTTCAAAGCGATGCCAACACCCTTGTAGGGGAGCTTACAAGCTGTGTAGAGCAATTGAATGAGTATATCGACACAAGTGATTCGATCGAGGTCTCGGTGGGCACCGACACAAAAGGAACGACCGATGGCGGCTTTTGCCTGCGTGACACCAACGGTACTGTCGGCATATACACCAGTGACGGCTATCTCGTCAAGCTGCTGGATGTTTCGGTCAGCACCCTGCCGCCCGCCGCGCGTGAAGCACTTGCAAAAGGAATCACGGTTGGTTCTTGGGAAGAGCTGATCTCCCTGATCCAAGACTATACCGCATAAAATCGCGCCGAACGTCTGAGCAACGTTCGGCGCTTTCATTTAAATTGAGATTCCCACGGTTTCATCAAACGAATCGCTTCTGTCCATAAACAAAAGCATCAGCGAATAAATAATGGTGGGATAGGTCTTAAAAAACAGTACGTCGGTAAGGCTGAACAGCAACAGCCCCAAAATGCATATTCCCAAAAAGGTCTTTCCGATATTCGGTTTTTTCAAAACCAAGCGAACGGTAAGCACACGATGGTAGAGATATGCCAGCGTTCCAACTACTCCAAGAGACCCCAACAGTTGAACGGCAGTGTTGTGATAGAGATAGGGATAAACGTCCATTTCCCACGCCTCGTTGACATAGGAGTCATAAAATCCCGAGCCAAATACAGGATACTCCAAGAAATGCTCCACGCCCGTTTTCCATAGCGCAAAGCGACCGTTGTCATCAAAGCCCATCTGCAAAAAGTTTTGCACCAGCCCCAAAAGCTTATCCGCCATCAAAATAACACCCAAAGCACCGACAACAGCCGTTCCCAAAATGATCCATCGATTCAGCCTGCGATTTTCCCCCTTGAAAAAGAGATACAAAAGGCAAATGCCGAGAATCACCGTACCCACAAGCAATGCCCCTCTGCTTTGAGAGAGCAGGATACAGAAATACTGAAAGAAACCAAAGATGTAGCCAATCCATCCGTGTTTATGAGAGGCGGCAAAATAGAAATGCGCGGGCATAAGAAATGCAAGCATTCCGCCAATGGTAGTCCAAACGCCCCATCCCAGTACCACACTTCCCTTTACGATCTCGCCATTCACAAACTGTACGGTCGTAAAATATGCCACAACCAGCTCCGCACATATCAAAAGTCCTGCCATAGCTACGCAGTACATAAAATGCTCAAACAGTGTGCGGTCGATATCAAGAAAGAACGCAAACAGCAAATAGATGAGCACCAAAGTCACCGACATTACAAATCCGAAAAACAGATTCTGCACCGTATAGTCGGAGTTGAAAGCGCCGTTACAAAGTAATGCCGCGCAAAAAACAAGCAGTCCGGTCAGCATCCCGCCGCGTGGCGGCTTGTTTGCGGTTCGGTAATTGCGCACCGTAAATGTGATCAACGCCGCTATCACCAACACCGCCGTAATGGCAAGCGGAATCAGTACAGCGGGCTTCAGATACCGCTCGGCATATCCCGTGTCGTTTGGCGCATAGGTCTTTGCCGAAACGATAAACACTGTACACATAAACGGCATCAGCGCAAATCGCAGATCGTGGCAGATCAAACACGCGGGAATCACAGAGAGCAGCATGATGATTCCAAACACGACCTCATATCCGGTAGCATGTCCCAAAAGGATCAGCACCGCCACCAGCAACGGATATAACCGACCGTTGTAAAAGCCGCGCCAAAAGTCAATTCCCGGTTTCATTCTCATTGGATCCTTTCGTTAAAATTTTCATATTATCATCAAAAACAGCCGAGAGACGGTATTTTGCAAGACTTGGATATCGGCGACTTCCGGCCCCGTACGAATGAGACTCGATCAAAGGTAACAAAGCCTCACAAAAATCATTCTCATGATACAGAGGATATAAGCATCCTTCATACGCAGACAAAAGATCGTACTGTCCCTTCGTATCGCTCGCCAAAATGGGAAGTCCTGCATCCATCGCCTCCATGACGTTAAACGGAAGTCCCTCCGAAAAACTTGCCGAGACGTAAAGATCAGCGGCGGCAAGATATGGAGCGACAGGCTCACGGTTTCCCGCCAAAAAGACTTGTCCATCAAGACCCAATTCGGAAATCTGTGCCTCAAGCACCTCGCGCTCGCTTCCCTCCCCCAACAAAAGCAGCTTTACGGGATGGCCTTTTTGACGCAACCGCGCCATGCAAGAGATCAAAAAGCCTTGATTTTTCCGTCGGCTCAATTCACCAACGAACAGCAGTAACAATTCATCAGATCCGACACCAAACTCCTCGCGCACACGATCCGCGCCGTCGGCACAAAAAGGAGCGTCGGGAATCCCCATGCCGTGCGTCATAAAGACCTTTCCACGACACAGCCGATATTTTGACGCAATCGAAAGATCCTCGTCGTTCATCACGGCAATATCGTCGGTCACGCGGCGCATCAGCTTTTCGCAAATCAACAAAAAGCGATTCTTAACGCCTTTTCCCTCTTTCGGGAACAAATATCCGTGTACCACATTGAGCACGTATGGACGGTTTCTCATTCCAAGCATCGCCGCACGCACCAAAAAAGCCGTCAGACTCGTGTTAAGGATCACGCGGTCAAATCGCTCTCTTTTGAGGATCTTACGGATCTGAAAAACACATTTGAAATTGGAAAGGCTGAAAAAACTCTTTGCAAAGGGAACGCAAAGATCCACGCCTTCTCCGTTTGCCATGGTCAAAACCGTCGCATCGTCGGAAAGTGCCTCGATATAAGGCTTATGAAAGCGCCGCAAATGCGAGGCGGTCGAGGCAGCATAAAGGATCTTACTCTTCTTCATCGTCGATCCCTGCCTCCGCACGTCTGCGTTGCTTCTCTTCTTGCTTTTTCAGCTCCTCCACTTCCTTCGCGGCGTATTTTTCATGACGGTTCACCGCACAGAATGGGGTCATCAAAAGGATCTTGATATCTCCCCAAAAGCTCCAGTTTTCAATATAGTCGATGTCCTCGTCGATCCGCGCCTGGATCGATGTGTCTCCGCGCAAGCCCTTGACCTGCGCAAGTCCTGTAATACCGGGGCGAAGCGTGTGCTTAAGCATATAAAGCGGCACCTCTTTGCGGAATTTTTCAACGTAAAAAGGCACCTCGGGGCGCGGTCCGACAAGGCTCATGTCGCCCTTGAGAACATTAAAGAACTGTGGGAGCTCGTCGAGCGCGAACTTGCGGATAAAAGCACCGAATTTGGTCTTTCTGGGATCCTTTTCGGTCGACCATCCCGTTTCCTCGCTGTCGTTAACACGCATTGAGCGGAATTTATACATCACAAATTCACGGTTGTTCTTTCCCACTCTCGTCTGCCTGAAGAGGATCGGACCGGGCGAAGACAACCGCACACCGATTGCGGTAAAGAGCATCAGGGGGGATGTTACAACGATCAGGAAAAGCGATGCGATCACATCCAAACTGCGCTTGAGGAAACGATTCATCGCATTGTCAAGCGGTGTGCTGCGAATATCGATCAGCGGTAAATTTCCAAGCTCGGTCACCTGACGGGGCGAACGGAAATAACCACAGATCGCAGGCACGACCATGATCTTGGCACAGTTGTCATTGCAAACCGAAATATATTTTGTGATCACACGTTTCCGAACCGTGTCAAAAGCCAAAACGACCTCATCCGGACGGTACTCTTTCAATATACGGTCAAGGTCTCCCGTTGTTCCAAGGTGAGGAAGTCCGATCACATTCAAATTCCCCACGTATCCGATCACCGAATAACCAAACTGTGGGTTGTCAAGGATCTCTTCCATATATGCATCTGCCATTTCCTGGCTGTCGGTGATCAGCAAAACATGCTTGATATTACGTTGGCGTGCACGGAGCGTGTGCAAAAAGGATATCATTACAACCTTTTTGCTAACCAAAATAAACAGGCTTATCCCAATGCTGATGGAGATCCACACGATAAAAGGCGTGGCAGATTTCTCATGAAGGATCCACACCGTTGCAACCGACAAAATTGTCAACTCCATGTTGACAAGTAGAATACGGCTGATAAAAAACAACGGACGTCTCGTACGCATGGGGAGATACACATTATAATAATTATATAAAAATGACGCGATCAAGCAAAAAGTCGCAATGATAAAAAGGCCACGCACCGTTGACACAACAAAACTTGCGGGATATAGCACTCGGACGATCCAATATGCCCCATATGCAATTAAAAAATTCAACACATAATCAATCAGTTTTTCAAAACCGGTTAAAAAGCTTCGAAAATGCTTTATCGAATTCAAAACTCCACCTTCCTTTCACTTCCCTGCCGCAAACGATATACGCTCGCAATCTATATTCCATATTATTATAACACCAAAACGCAAAAAAAGCAACCGTTATATAAAAAAAGATGCGGACAAGGATAAAAAGATACAAAAAACGTCTGCCTGATATTGAAGCCACCGCACAGCCGCACTCATACCGCGCGCTGCCATTCAATACCGAGGCAAACGTTTGCTAAGGACTAACCGACATCCGTCGGTCAAAAATCAGTTTATTTTGGATTATTTCTCGTCAAAGTCGATCTTCATCTGCGAAGCAAGCTCACCGCGGTGCTTCTCCATCAAAGCTTGAATTCGTTTGACGGGATTGAGCAACGAGCTTATGGTTGCGTCGTCATTCAACGTATCAATGAGATATGCAACATACTTGCACATATTGACATCAACAAACAAAGGCTTTTTCAAAAGCTCCGGACGGCGATAGATCAGGTTGGTCGACAGAACTCTGTCGAAAACTCCGTCCTTAAAGGCTTGGTCAAACTTGTCAAAGCCGTCGGTAAAGAGACCGAAGGTTGCGCAACAGAAGACACGGTTTGCGCCGCGCTCCTTCAGCTGCTTACAAACATCGAGCATAGATTCACCAGAGGAGATCATATCGTCAACAACAATAGCATCCTTGCCGTGCAGATCCTGTCCAAGGTACTCGTGTGCCTCAATGGGGTTTCTGCCGTTGATCACGATCGAATAGTTTCTTCTCTTGTAAAACATACCAATGTCAAGTCCCAAAACCGAGCTGTAATACATACAACGGGACATTGCGCCCTCGTCGGGAGAAATGATCGCCATATGATCCTTGTCGATCTGCACGTCGGGAACGGCGCGTACCAAAGCTTTGATCATCTGATAAGTAGGCTGAACATTGTCAAAGCCCGAAAGCGGAATTGCGTTGGAGATACGCGAATCATGCGCATCAAAGGTCAAAATATTGGACACGCCCATAGCTACCAGCTCCTGAAGCATCAAGGCACAGTCCAAAGACTCGCGGCTGGATTTCTTGTGCTGTCTGCCTTCATAAAGCATGGGCATGATCACGGTGATACGTCTTGCTTTACCGCCGATCGCCGCAATGATACGCTTGAGATCGGCATAATGGTCGTCCGGGCTCATCGGAACCGTCATCCCATACATTTTGTAAGTTACACCGTAGTTAAATGTGTCACAAATGATGTAAACATCCTTGCCACGCATGGATTCGTGAATAATACCCTTTCCTTCACCGGAACCGAAACGGGGGCAGTCCGCGTCAATAATAAAGGATTTCTCCTCTCCGCCGCGTCTGCGCCAGTCCTTGAGATAATTGTCTACCTGTGTGGTAAACCTTTCACAGCCTCTCATGCCAATTACGGCAAGATCTCCGCACTGATTGTCCTTCATAAAAGCCTCCAAATTTTTTATTTTTCATTTTATATCCCCAATATCGAAGGCAGACTTTTTCAAACCTCCGACCTGACGGGTAATTTTTCGTCAGTAGAGTGCGCAAAATTTTCCGTATGCTTCATCCCATACGCCGCGATCGGACGTAGGCTCGTAATGCTTGAGCGCAAATGAAGCCGCAACCACCTGCCGTGCTTCAGCAAGATCGGCAACCTCACCTGCGGCAATCGTTTGCATCATCAGGTTTCCGATAGCGGTCGCCTCCTCGGGTCCTGCCGCAACAGGCACCCCGCAGGCATCTGCTGTCATCTGAGACAAAAAACCGTCCTTGGTTCCGCCGCCCACAACATGGATAACCTTTGCCTGCTTGCCCATCAGCTCTTCAATCGACTCCGCGGTCTTGCGATACTTGAGTGCAAGGCTCTCATAGATGCAACGCACCACCTCACCCACGCTTTCGGGTACATGCTGCCCCGTACGGCGGCAGAATTCGCGAATACGCTCGGGCATGTTGCCGGGTGTTGCAAAGGATGCGTCATCGGGATCGATAAAGCACTGCAATGGCTTACACTCCTTAGCCCACGCTTCCATTTGAGCAAAGCTGTATTCATTTCCCTCACGCCGCCATTGACGTCTCGACTCTTGAATGAGCCAGAGTCCCATGATATTTTTCAGGAAACGGACGGTGTTCATCGCGCCGCCCTCATTTGTTAAATTCAGTCTTTCGGATTCCGCATTGATCAGCGGTTCGGAAAGTTCGGTGCCCATAAGCGACCATGTACCGCTGCTGATATAAATAAAGTCCTTTTCCTGTGTAGGAACAGCAAGAACCGCACTGGCGGTGTCGTGCGATGCAACCGTCATTACCTCAGCATCGGTCTTGCCGGTTTCCTCAAGCACTTGCGGCAAAAGCTTGCCAAGTCGGGTACCGGGGCTTACAACGTCACCGAACAGATGACGCGGAATTCCCATCTGCTCCAACATTTCAAAAGCGATTCCACGTGTTTTTGCGTCTAAAAGCGCGCCTGTGGAAAGTACGGTATACTCGTTTGCCATCTTTCCCGTCAGAAAATAGTTGAGAAGGTCGGGAATATTCAACATGCGCGAAGCACGGTCAAATACCGATGGATCCTCACGAAGATCGGCAAGTAGCTGAAAAACCGTGTTAAATTCCAAGCACTGGATCCCGCATGTGGCATAAAGTTGCTCCATGGAGAGCTTGTCCGAGGCGTAGTCAACGATCCCCACGGTACGGCGGTCACGGTAGTGGGTGGGATTGGCAAGCATGCGACCGTTTCGATCGAGCAACGCATAATCCACGCCCCAAGTGTCAATTCCGATAGAACGGATCCCCTCACCGGCAATCACTGTTTTGGTAATTGACTGCTTGATCTCGTGAAAGATACGGAGAATATCCCAATACATTCTTCCGTTTGTAATTACAGGGTCATTGGAAAAACGATGATTTTCGCAAAGGCTCAATTTTTCACCGTTAAAAGAGCCGACAATTCCACGTCCGCTCGAGGCGCCGAGATCAATTGCCAGCATTTTCATATCAGTCATAAATACCTCCTGCATATTTCAAAACAACCAAAAACAAATTATTTAGAAATAGTAGTTAAATCATTATAATTATAGCATAAAATCCTAAACAATGTATGAACTTTTTGTGAATGTATCAACCTATTCTGCATAAATTTACAAAAAACGAACCTTAAAAAAAGATACAAAAATACAAAACAGCCGCACAGATCAGAATCGAAAAAATTTTCGAAAAAAATTTTTTAAAAAATTTGAAAAAGACCTTGCTTTTTACTCCAAAATGTGTTATAATAACAGACGTTGTAAATAATACGGAGAAGTACTCAAGTGGTCGAAGAGGCGTGACTCGAAATCTCGTAGGGCGTTAACGCGTCGCGTGGGTTCAAATCCCACCTTCTCCGCCAAGTGAGAGCGAGTTGAACACCTAAAAAGTGTTTAATTCGCTCTTTTCTTATGCCTTTTTAGAAGTAAACGAACACCTTTACGGTCTGCGCATGCGTTTTTGCTGTCTTTATCTCATACAGCGGCGTATCAAATGATTTTTCGCAATCGAGTAGAGGAGAAATTCTCTCCCCTCTCACACCACCGTACGTGCCGTTCGGCATACGGCGGTTCAATTCAAAATCAAATATGTGCTACCTTGTGGTAGTAATCCGAAAGACTGACTAAGCCTCGCTTGGTCAGTTTTTCTTTGGAAATTGCTCGTGCAAGAACAGATTTTGTAGCTACAAATTGGTAATGATCCCCCCAATTGGCAACCTTGTGAGCGATCCATTTCGGCACTCCAAGCTTTAGTAGTCCCCATTCTCTTTTCCGTATGGTTTTCCACTGTTTCCAAATTATCACCCTTATTTGCGTTCTCAAATGCTCATCTATGCTTTGAAGCTTGGT
>JAFTXB010000009.1 GCA_017461825.1 Clostridia bacterium | reverse complement strand
TGGGGCTTGATATGGTAGAATGATTGCGGAAGATACGGTACTATGTGATGATTTTGAAAGGATGGGTGGCGTGCGGTTGCGTTTCTCGGCGCTTTGGCGCAGGTATCGGACATCGATATCGGCGTTTTTGGCGATTGGATTGCTCTATTTGTTTCTCGCCGCTGTTGGGATCGGCTGTCCTTTGAAATTCTTCTCGGGCATCTCGTGTCCCGGGTGCGGCATGACGCGCGCCTTTCTGCATGCGCTTCGGTTTGAATTTGCGGAGGCGTTTTACTATCATCCGCTTTGGGTGGCGGTGGTGCCTGTCTTGGCTTTGTTACTTCTGTTGCGGATTCGTCATAAAGGGATCGCCCTCTACGCGGTTTTGTTTGCCGCGGCGGCGCTGATGCTTTTTGTATATGTTTGGCGTTTGTTTTTTGTGGACGGGAGTGTTGTGGTTTGCGCGCCCGAAGAAGGTTTTTTCTATCGTTCGGTGCAGGCGTTGTGCCGCTTTTTTGACCTCAAATAATCTTTTGATACTATCATTTTCAGAAAGGAATTACACAATGAGAAAACTCAAAACCAACAGAAGCCTTGCCCCATATCTGCTGCTCGGCTTTTTGACCTGCGGGATCTATAACCTTTGGTATATGCATCATATGGTAAAGGACATCAACGAGATCTGCCGTGAGGATGGCAGGCATTCGCCCGGGATAATTGTGTATGCGTTGCTGTCTCTTGTAACGTTGGGGCTTTATTCCTTGTTTTGGTGGTATCGGCTTGGCGATATGGTGGCAAGGGCAGCACACAAGCGTTCTTTGTATGTTTCCATCAGCGGTGTGCCAATGGCATTGTACATGCTGTTTGGCTCTTACATGTGCGTTTTTATTGCTTGGTTTGGGCTGCATAAAATGTTTGAAGCAACAAACGAGCTTGCGGATCTTTACAATGACGAGCAGGCGCAGAAAATAAATAATTGATCGAAGATAAAACACACACACCCGCGGGCGATAGGCTTGCGGGTGTGTGTGTTTTAAAGCTCGGTTTATAACAGCTCGAAAAAGGCATATGCGCGCGGTTTTGAAAGCTTTGCGTGGATCTCACCGTTTAAAACATCGACCTGCGTGTCGGCGTTGGAGATCAAGAGACGCGCCTCGCTTGCGGAAACGGGAGCTTTGATGCATGTACTGTCATGCTCGGTCACCTCACGGAAGAGCAACAGGTATTTGGGTTTGCCTTGCTTTGAAAGATAAAATCCTGTAAAGCTGCGGCCGCTTGGTTTTTCGCCGATGGGACATACATCGGCATTGGCAAGCTCGCTGCGGTGTTCCTTCCATACCTTCATGATGGGGCGGAGCTCTTCTCGGCGCGCCTGCGGTAAAAACTGCATCTCCTGCCAGAAAAGCGGGTTGGAGAGCATGACCGAGGCAAACAGGTAGTCCTGCCCATACAGAGAGGGGACGAACGGATCGTTTTCGGGATAGCACTCGGTGTACAGATCGGGATTGATCATTTCAAACTGGAACTTGGATGTAGGCAGATACCGCCCCAGCATCCATAGGTTGCGCAGGATGCGGTGGGGATAGGAGTTCCCGCTTCGGTGATAGCGGTTTTCCACAAAGACTGTGCCGTACTGCCTGCCGCAAAGATAGTTCATGCGGGCATTTCTTGTCACGTCGAGCTGGACGGCAACATCGTCACCAAAGGAATAGATCTCGCGGAGAAGCTCCAAAAAGCGGTCACGGTCGGTATCGGAAAGCACCCAGAACATATCCAGCTTGAAAAAGCGGAAGCCCCATTCCTCGTAGGCGCGGCGCAGGATCGCTTTGTCTCGCTCAAGCAGTGCAAATCCGCCGTGGCTGTCGGGGGCAAACCAAAGCCCGATCTTGATGCCTGCCTCGGCGGCGTATTCTGTGATCTCGCGCATCCCGTTTGGAAAACGCTCCTCGGACAGATCCCAAAAATCGCCCAAAAATTCTCGCCGTCCCTGCGAATCGCGTCGGGAAAGATCGGCAGTGCTGCCAACCTGCCAGCCGTCGTCGATCTGTACGATGTCAACGCCCAATTCCTTTGCGGCATCGATCTCGCGCAGGATAAAGTCGCGGCAAACGCGTTTAAAGGCGTTGCGGTCCCCCCACGTGTTGGACATGGAGATCAGCCCACGGCAATATCTGGCATGGCGGTAGTATTCGCGGCAAAGTGCTTCACATTCGCCAAGCAAACAAAAGCCGAGCATAAGCCCATTGCCGCCGTTTTCCACCGAAAGCACGCCTTTTTTGACTGTGAGTGTGGCGGTTTGATAGTCGGGACATTCCGAAACGATCACAATTGCCTGCTGCGTTTGGGGATCCTCCAAAAAGAAGATGTCTCCCATACATCCGCCGAAGAGATTGCGCGCAAACAGGTGCTTTTCCTGCTCTTCGGTCAAGGTGTCGTTTTCGTCGGTGAAGGCGTGTAGCTGAATGGCGCGAACGATCCAATGCTCGCCCGAAAGCTCCAAAAGCGTTTCTTCTCGATAATCGGGCATATACAAAGCGGCAAGGTCATTCCAGAGGCAATAGCGGCGCGTTTCTCCGGTTTCATAGGTTGCTTCAACCTGAAGATACGGCAGAGAAAGCCCCTCGGCATCCGCAACCGAGGCATTTACGCTTGTGACACCTTCAAAGCTTTTCCTGAAGAGACCGTTGCAAAGGGTCAAAATGCCGTTTTCCAAAGTATAGCGGCAATTTTCGAGCATTTTCATAGAGCAACTCCTTTTTGATCGCATGTTCTTTTTTCATATTGTATCATATTTTTATCAATTTGTAAATGCAATATAGGGACAGATTTTCTGTCGATTTGGTTATTTTCTGTGGCTTTTCATAAATATACGGACGCTTTTTGCAAGAAACGGGCGCTATTTTTTATTTACAAACAAGAAAGATTATGCTATAATTTCGGTAAGAGGAAAGACGTTTTTTACTGCGTTTTTTCTGCAAAATACTAAAGAATGGGAAGGAAATGAACATGAGAAAACATGCTTTTTTGCTTTTGAAAAGTGTTTGTCTGATCCTGACGCTCATTATGGCACTTGCCTCCTGTCAGAACGGCGGCGGTTTTACAGAGGACACCACCGAGACCGAAACGCAGGCTCCGCTTGTCTGTGCGCTGTCGGATTTTCAGATCATTCGTTCGGATGTGGCTTCATCCAAGCTGACCGAGGCAATTGTGAAGCTCAATCGGACAGTCAAGGAAACGGTAGGAAAATCATTGGCATATAAGACCGATTTGTTTGACAAGGATGAAACCGCGTATGAAATTCTGATCGGCAACACGAGCCGCACGGAATCGGTGGAGGTCGCGGCGAGCCTTTCTGCCGGAGAATATGTGATCCAAACGGTACGCACCGAAGGCGGTGCAAAGCTGGTTGTTTTGGGCTATAATGAGACCTTGACGCTTGAGGCGATCAACGAGCTGTCCTCTATGATCGCAGAGGGGGAGCTGGAGGAGAACGGCGTGATGAAAACGCTTTCCCATAAGGTTGACCTTTATGAAACATATGCGGATTTCACCCTGAACGTGGGCGATCCCATTCTTGTGACGCAAGGTGACACCTACAGTAAGCTCGGTTGGGGGCCCTATCAGTTCCCAAATCTGTATTTTACCACGGACGGCTCTATCATCTGCCGTTGGAGCAATCACAGCGACCAGATCTACGGCGGTACGACTTTTGATATTCCGTCCTCTGCAGTGTCGGATGACGGCGGCTTGACATGGAGAGAAAAAACAAATGAGGACGTTATATCCTACGAATCTCGCGCCTTGATGTCAAACGGCAAGTATTTTGCGGGCTTTTCGGGAAAGACTGCTTATGTGTTTGACGGCATTACCAAGTATCGTTCGCTGATGACTACGCACGAGGGAAAAAATCTTTATCCCGCATCGGCGATCAAGGAGCTTGATTTGACTTATTACGCAAGCGAATATGACCCTAAAACGGGAAAGACCACCAAGTTTGAGTGCAAGGTCAATTGGCCCGATCAATTGATTTCGGTATATCCCGGAAACATTGTGCATCCGCCTCAGAGAGAGTTCTCTTTGGGGAACGGGTTGTGCGATCTTGCGGTTGGAGATAAGTTGTATTATTGTCTCTATGCGAGAGGCTATGATCCCGCGACCGGAAAGATCGGAAAGTACAGTGGCTATTTCAGCACCTTTGTGTTCTGCTCCGAGGATAACGCTCGGACATGGAATCTTGTTTCGCAGATCTACCTGACCGACGAGGTTTTTGAGGAGTCTAAGAATCATAAAGGCAGTTTGGAGGGCTTTGGGGAATCAAAAATGGCGCTGATGCCTGACGGTTCGATCGTTATGTTGATGCGTACGGGTGGAAATCAGCCATCCTATCTGGTGCGCTCCACCGACGGTTGCAAGACGTGGAGCAAGCCCGTGAAATTTGACGAAGTAGGCGTTCGTCCCTTTATCATGACCCTGGAGTGCGGTGTGTCTTTGGCAAGCTATGGACGCGACGGGTTGTTCGTCAGAGCAACCTCGGATCCCTCGGGTCTTGAATGGCAGGATCATATCGAGCTTCCCTTTAATCGCTTCGGTTCCGCTCCCAAATCCTGCTATTACACCTACATTTTGCCGCTTGGTGTCAACAAAGCACTTTTGGTGTATTCCGACTTTTACTATACGCCAACGGGACTTCCCACCGATGTAGGAAAGAGTGTGATGGTGCGAATTCTCACCGTGGAGCCGAAAACCTGACAGAAAACAATAACACCGAAAAAGGAGGATCGACACGAAAGAAATGGCTGAAAATAAAACGATTACAAGAGAATATGCCGATTTTAAACTTCATATCGGAGAGCCGATTCTGATCACACACGGTGCCACACATGCGGAGCTTGGGTGGGGGCCGTATCAGTTTCCAAATATTTACCGTACGACAAAGGGTTCATTGATCTGCCGTTGGAGCAATCACAACGATAAGTTGGTCGGTGAAAAGAAATTTGACATTCCGTCCTGCGGAGTGTCCGACGATAACGGCTTGACCTGGCGCGAAAAAACGGGTGAAGATGTGCTCTCCTATGTGACGCGCTCGCGCATGGCAAACGGAAAATATTTTGCCGGTTTTAGGGGAAAGAATTCATACGTGCTGGACTGTATCGGGAATTATACCCCCGAGATGCACACATACGAGAAAAAGAGACTCTTCTTTGCCGATGATATCAAGGAGATCGACCGTACCTTTTATGCCTCCGAGTACGATCCCGTAACCCATGAGATCAACACCTTTGAATGTCAGATCAACTGGCCCGATGAGGTGGTGTCGATTTATCCGGGTGACATCCTTCATCCGCCTCAGCGCGAATTTAGCTTAGCAAACGGGCTGGGTGACCTTGCCATTGGAGATAAGCTGTATTTTTGCATGTATGCGCGCGGTGTCAATCCCAAAACTCGAAAGCTTGAGCATTACAGTGAGTATTTCAGTTGCTTCGTTTTCTGCTCCGAGGATAACGCCCGCACATGGAATCTGCTGTCGCAGATCTATACCACCGATGCGGTGTATGAGGAGATGTTCCGTCACAAGGGGGCGGTTAACGGCTTAAGCGAGCCGATGATGTCGCTGATGCCCGATGGTTCGGTCGTTATGCTGATGCGCACGGGCGGCAATCAGCCAAGTTATTTGGTACGCTCAACCGACAATTGCAAGACATGGAGCGATCCCGTAAAGTTTGACGAGGTAGGAGTCAGACCCTTTATCATTACACTGCCGTGTGGTATCACGCTTTCCTCCTACGGACGCGACGGACTTTATTTCAGAGCTACCTCCGATCCGTCGGGACTTTCATGGGAGTCACACATTGAGATCCCCTTGGGAGATGGGGGAGCGCACACAAGATCCTGCTATTACACCTATCAGTTAGCTCTCAGTGAAACGAGTACGCTGTTTGTCTATTCGGATTTTTATCACAGCCCGACCGGAAAAGCCGAGGATGCCGGAAAAAGTATGATCGCGCGTATTGTTACAGTAGAACCCAAAACAACTAAAGAATAAAAATCAGGTGGCTGTTGCAAGCAAAATTGCAACAGCCTCTTCGTTTTTTTGTTTTAAACCGAGCAGGCATCCTTGTCTGAGCAAACGTCGGTGATGCTGCCGAAATAATTGGCAAGGGCGCGAACATCCGAGCCGAGATTGATAAATTGATAGCCCATTTTGATGAGATCGTCCTGATTTTGCATTCCCCCAACGGTGCCGGCAAATTTGCCGTGCTTACGGGCGGTGTAGGCAATCCGCTTTCTTGCCTCGGTGATCTTTTCATTTCCGAAATCGTTCGGAATCCCAAGCCCTTGCGAATAGTCAGCAGGACCGAAAAAGATCATATCGATGCCGTCCAAGGTACAGATCTCTTCCAACTCCTCCATCGGTTCGGGATCTTCAATTTGAATGACCACAAATCTCTCACGGTTGGCGCATTCCATATATTCGTTGCTGGGAAGGAGACAGTATTTTCCGTCTGCGTTACCTCCGTCAATCGGGCGGCGTCCGATGGGATGGAATTTGCTGTAATATACGACCTGCTTGGCATCGGCAAGGCTCATTACATGGGGCACCATAATGCCCGTGGAATCTGCCTCCAAGGGGCGGATCATATTGCTGTAGCAACCTCTTGATACGCGGGTGAGCACATCGGTATCGTAGTTTTTGGCGGCGCGGATCACGTTTTCAATCGTGCAATAATCATTCGGCACGTGCTCCAGATCGATCCAGATACAGTCAAATCCGCACATTGCGGCGATTTCGGCAATGCGGGGATCTGCCATATTCAGCTTGATCGAAGTCGCAACCTTACCCTCCCGCAGCTTTTTCAAGACTCTGCTTTCTCTCATTTTTACGTTTGTCATCATCTTATATCCTTTCTTATGTAGCTTTTAACAAAAATCAAAGGAGACCAGCGCTGTCTCCGCCGTGTCGCCCCAGTTTTCGGTCATTGTCAGACGGATCTCTGTGACTTCTGCTTCAAGGGGGATGTGGTAGGCGCGTTTACGGTTGCAGCTTACCGCCAAAAGCTCGCGTTCGGTGCCGTCGATCACGGCGGTCAATCGAAATGCACGGCAAAGCGTTTTTGGGGGATGCATTTGAGGACTGCTCAAGAGGACGTTTGCGCGTGTAACGTGTCCTCGTTCGCAATAATCTCCGGGGAGAGTATCTCGGTCGAGATCGCTGTCAAATACCAGATGAACCGCTTTGACATTTTCCTTTTGCTTCAGGCGATATTCTATCGGCTGTCCATTCGTGACCGTGATGCGATGTTCTTCGGTGCCGTAGATGCGGTTCGCGCGATCCTGTCCCGATCGCAACAGATCGCTGCCGTTTAGCAAAGCGGCGTTGCGGCAAAAAGGCGAGATGTTACGTTCAAAGTGAGGAAGGAAGCAATCGTCTTCCATCAAAAGCTGCTGCAATTCCTCCAAATGCTCAAGATAAACGCCATGAGGTGGAATTTCATTCTTTTTTGCAATCGAAACAGCTGTTCCCACAGCCTGCCCAAGCAATGCGCAGGTCGCCATTACGCGGATGCTGCTCATTGCGGTGTGCGTCATGCTGATGTTTCGTCCCGCAAACAAAAGATTACTGACATTTTTGGAATACAGTGCGCGGTAGGGGAGGCAATAAGGGGCAGGGGTCTTAAAATCGGTGTTGGGCGTTCCTCTGTGATAGTAGCCCGCGGGATAGTGGTCGTCCAAGGGCCAGCCGCCAAATGCGACGGTATCGGGAAAGACGGTATTGTCCGAGATATCACGTTGTGTCACGGTGTATTCGCCCCACATGCGTCGTGATTCGCGTTTTGCGGGCAGAAATCCGAGAAACTCCAGATCCCAGTTGTCAGCATCGTATTTGCCGCTGTTTTTCAGATAATTCCATGTGCCGAGCGCCAAGGGGATCAAGCGCTCCTTGGTTTCTTCCGCATTTGTGATCGTATCCTCGGTGCCGCCAAGCTCCAAGTACCAAAAGTTTTCGGTGGATTTGTAGAGATCCATCGGTCGGTTTTCTACGTCGGCATCGGTGGGAGTGGTTACGTACTCGGATGGGGTAAAGACGACACGTCGGTTAGTCTCTCGTCCTTGTATCAGGCAGCTCATACCCATAACGGCGTTGTCCCGCTCCTTGACATAGGTGTCCTCTCCAAACTCGTCCGCTGCCTCTCTGCCGTATCGGAATTCCGCGCCCGTGAGCGGTGCCAGTACGCTGTCACCCGAGCAGTCCGCAAAATAGTCGGCAGTCACCGTGAAAAACGTTTGCGTGGTCATCTGATATCCTTTTACCCAATCAATTTTGCGAGTTCTGCCGTAGGGAAATGTACCTTCGGTTGCCGAGGCATCCATGCAAGTGGTATTGAGAAGCAAACGAATATTGGGCTCACGTTTTACGAAATCCAAAAGGATCGAATCCCATATAAAATAGTTTTTGGTAGGGTTTCTGTAGAGATTTTCCAGCATGATCTCCTCAACGATACCGGTTTCGCGGTTGTTTTTTCCGTGAGCGCCGCAGACCCACATACGGATCTCCGAGGATGCGTTTCCGCCCAGCATTGCACGCTCATGCATCAAAACCACTTGTATTCCGTGACGCGCTGCTGCAATGGCAGCGCAAACCCCTGCAAGACCGCCTCCAACAACGCAAAGGTCGGTTTTTATTTGTTTTTCATTCAACATTTTGATCTTCTCCTTCAAAAAAACTTTGTGTCGGTAGGCTATCCTCAGATTCCGTATCGGGTAGGATGTTGTGATTGTTTCGGAATTCGGATGGGGTCATGTTGTATTTCTTTCGAAAACTCATATAAAAGTAGCTGGAATTGTTAAAACCGCACCGTTCGCTGATATCCTCGGTCTTAAGATCGGTGTTTTTTAATTGATAAGCCGCATGTTGCAGACGCACCTCGGTCATTTTTTGTGAAAAAGACATGCCGTATATTTGATGCAGGATGCGGGCTGCCTGACGTTTCGAGACCATGATATCATCCGCGAGATCCTGAATTTTGACATTGTCAACGTATTTCCAAGAGAAAAACTGTTCCATTTTTGTAATCATCAAGCCGCGGTATTTAATATCCTCGGGAGGAAAGATCGCATCGATCGGGTGTCCCGTATAGCGGATGAATTCGGTCAGGATCAGCGTGCTCAAAAGCTGGAGATTGTAGATATATCCCGTTTCTTTTTCAAGCATTTCATTTTTTAAGCTTCGGAACAGATGTGGAAACACATCTTTTTTGTCGTGGACAAGACGGCTTTTTTGCAGGATATCTAAAAACTTTCGGTAGGCGGTTTGTTGATAGGGAGGAGCACTTTTGGACAGTGCTTCAATACGAAAGCGCAGGCTGTATTGTGACGCAGTTCGGTTATTTTCGGAAAATGTTTGGTAATGATATTCACCGGGACGCACCAACAAGACCTCGTGCTCGTTCACCTTTAAGGGGGTTCCGTTGATCACCTGTGAGCAATGCCCATTTTCGTTATAACGAATCTCATACGTGTGGTGGGAGTGCGGACGGGAAAGACATTCTTCGTCTTTTACAAAAAGATTCTCATCAATAAAAATGAAAATATTCAAACACCCAAGTTTTATGGGAAAGTAAAGAGAAAAGGGATTTTTACTGATTGCCATGGGAGTGCTCCTTTCTGAAAAATACGGTTTACAGTTAAATTATAACCTTATTCTTTTTTCTTGTCAAGTATCTTTTTTTTACATTAATTTATAATTATTCTTTTTTTAAAAAAATAAGATAATATAAAATGTAGTATAAAATAAAACAAATTATATTTTGTGAAATAATATACAATAAAAATTATAAATATACATATAAACTAACAATGTTGCCATTAAAACCGAAAACTTGGCATTTATATTGATTGTATTATTTGTCAAAATGAAGTAAAATTATAGTACGAAACACGATAAAAGTTACAAAATCGGCTTAAAAAGGAGGTTGAGATCAGCATATGAAGCACGGAATTGTAGGACGCATTGATGACGGAATTTTTCAGTATCAGGGCTGGCCGAGTGTAGGCAAGGACGAAAACGGTGTACTGTATGCCGTATGTTCCGGTTTTCGCCTCGGGCATATTTGTCCGCTTGGAAAAAATGTGATGTACATCAGCCGAGACGAGGGCAAAACATGGTCATCGCCCATCATCGTCAACGACACGGTTATGGATGACCGTGATGCGGGGATCCTTTGCATGGGGAAGGGAAAGCTGTTGCTTTCTTGGTTTAGCCACCCGATGTCGTTTTACGAGGATCGGCGCGGAAAGTTTTCGAACTGGGTACAAAAGGAAAAGGCGTTGTTTACCGATGCTACCATGACCTATTGGACGGTGGCGCGGGACAAGGAGCGTTACGGCAGCTTTGTCAAGCTGTCCGAGGACGGCGGCTTTACTTGGGGCGACGCGATCCAAGTGCCCGCAACATCTCCCCATGGGCCGATACAGCTTCGTGACGGGCGGTTGATATGGATCGGACGTGAGTTCTATTCGGGCAAGTATCCAAAGGACGCAACACTGGTGTTGGAGAGCCGCGACGAAGGAAAGACTTGGGATTGCATTTCGCAGATCCCATTCCCCGAGGAATACACAGGCGCTTTGTTCTGCGAGCCCGACGTGGCGGAGCTCCCCGACGGTACGCTGATGGGAGCCATTCGCGCGCAGGGAGAACCCGTACCGTTTAAGTTTACGGTGTTCACCACGTTCTCCACCGACGGCGGAAAGACGTGGACAATGCCCGAGTGCCTTGGAATTTCGGGCTCGCCTCCTCACCTGTTCGTGCATTCGAGCGGTAAGGTGGTAATGACCTATGCAAGACGGCAAACGCCGCGCCGCATTGCCGCGCGGATCAGCGATGATAATGGCAAGACCTTTGGCGAGGAGATCGAGCTGCACGCCTCGGCAGATCCCGACATCGGCTATCCTTGCACGGTGGAGCTGTCGGACGGCAGTATGCTCACAGTTTATTATCAGACCTACGGGGATGATCAATACACATCCATTCTCTACACCAAGTGGAGCTTGGATGAGGTTCTTTGAATCCATGACAAGATGTGTCTTGTTTGGAAATAAAAAATACAAAAGGAGACAAAAACGATGAAAAACAAAAAGTGGCTTTCGGTTTTGGTGTGCCTTCTGCTCGCACTTACCATGCTGCTCACGGCATGCGGTGAGAAAGGAAACGGTGACACCGATACAAAAGCGGACGACGAAACCGAAACGGCTGCCCCCGAGGATCCTATGGTAACTTATCTCCCCGACGAGAAGTACAACAGCGAGTTCGTGATCCTCACGGCAGGCTGGGGAGGACTGATCAGCTTCGAGGAGGACGGTGAGCCCATCAACTCTGTAATCGTGGAGCGCACGCTGTATCTGGAGGAGCGCTTTGGCATTTCTATGTCGCTTATTGATACAGGTAGCGTTGCGGTCGTTCAAAACTCACACATGTCGGGCGGCGGAGAATTCGACCTGTTCTGGCCTCATCCTACCAGCGGTATTGTGGAGCTGTTGACCTCAGGTGTGCTTGCCAATCTGCACGAAATGAAGTATCAGTATTTCGATCAGCCTTGGTGGAATCAAAGCTTGGTAGAAAACTACACCTCAAACGGCAAGATGTATATAGCCGTTAACGATTCGACCATTACAAGCCAGAGCCTGTTAGGCTTGGTCTACAACCGCGACAAATACAATGCTTACGGCTTTGAGGATGATCTGCACGACGTGGCTATGAACCGTGATTTTACGGTCGAGTATCTCAAGACCCTGCTTACAAACTGTAAGAATGACATGGATGGTGCCGTTGACGAAAACAACAAAGAATACGGACTGTTGTTCCAGACCAACTCCTCACGCCGTTGGATGTGGGCACTGGGCGAGAACATCCTCGTCAAAAATAGCGAAGGCATTTATGAGGTAGCATTGCAAAAGGAATCTGTTACCAATATGTGCTCGGCTCTTTACGGTCTCTTGTACGAGAGCGGTGACGTGCTGGTAGAGGCGACAGGCCCCAATGCAAGTTTTCCCACCTCCAATTTCTGGAACACATTCCAAAGCGGACGTGCCCTGATGACCACATTTAACATCGGTTCGCTCTATCCCTTGCTCCGTGAGCTGGAGTTTGACATCGGATATCTGCCGCTGCCCATGCTCGACGATGAGCAGGACGATTATAAGGTGATCGAGGCGAGCGGTATGATGGCGATTCCCGCAATTCCGAGAAATCTTGAAATGAGCAGCGCGATCTTTGAAGCACTCGCCATTAGCAGCTATCAGGATCTGCGTCCCGCCTTCTTCGAGGTTATTTTGATGGGCAGACTTTCCGAAAACCCCGATGACTATGAGATGCTCGAATTCCTGCACACCTCCAAGTTCTACGATTTCGGCTTCACGCTGGATGTCCATGAGTATGCATTGGGTATCATCAACGCGGTCGTTATCGATAAGAAAGCTCCCGACTCGGCATCGATCTATCTGCAATCCAAAAAGCAGTTGATTCAAAGCCTTGCTGACCTTGCCAATACCATTAAATAATACGGTATTGGCACCCTTACTTCCGATGTTTGACCCAATGTCGAGGATTGGGTTGAAATAAAAAATAAAACAAAAAGGAGAAAAAACAATCATGAAAAAGACAATTTCCTTCCTCGTGGCACTTATTCTCACGCTTTCTCTCGCTGTTATGCCCACGCTTGCAGCAGAGCCTGCCCCCGCTGTGGTCGGCTACTCCGCTTCTCGCATTGAGAAAAAGGATCTGACCAACATCCCCTGCATCCAGCTTTTCTTGGAAGACAAGTACTCCACCGCAACCGAATTCAAGATCAGCTCGATCGACGATTTGAAGATGTTCAACACCTACATCAATGACTATTGGCAGACCTTCAAGGGCGTTACCGTGTATTTGGAAAACGACCTTGATCTGAACGGCGAAGCATGGAAACCTCTCGGCTACAATGTTGGCTCTACCGGCCCCAACTGTTTTGAAGGTACCTTTGACGGTCAGGGACATGTCATTGACAACTTCAAGGTTGAAGACGCAACCAGCCAGGGTCTGCTGACTCTCGGTTTCTTCGGCACTGTTAAAGAAGCAACCATTAAAAATCTGATTATTGGCTCCAAGGCAACCGTTACCTACACAGGTACCACCGGCGATGCCCGTACCGGCGGTTTGGTCGGATGCCTTGCAACCGGTGTTTGTACGGTTGACAACTGCTATGTTCTGGCAACCGTTTCCAGTGCCACCCAGTACGCGGGCGGTATCTGCGGCGCACTCAACGGCAAGGAGAGTGTAATTAAAAACACCACCTTTGCAGGCAACGTAACCGGCGCACAGCGCGTTGGCGGTATCCTCGGCTACCTCGGCAACACTTCCATGACCATTGACAACTGCCGCAACACCGGTACCGTTACCAACACAGGCTCCGGCTCCAACTGCTACACAGGCGGTATCGTTGGAATGTTGAACAACAAAGTAGGCGTTTGTGTTGTTTCCAACTGTATCAACAACGGTGAGATCAAGGGTACGGGCATTAATGGCGGTATTTCGGGTATGACCCGCGGTAACACTACTTACGAAAAGTGCGTCAACTACGGTACGGTCAACAATCCTCCCGAGCTCTTTACCACCTCAGGTATCTTCGGTGCTTACTATGAGGATGGCGATGCCGCAAAGCAGGTTCTCAAAGAGGGTAACCAAAACCTGATGGGTCAGACCGATGCAACTCTCAGCACCGTTCCCACCGTCACTCCCAACTTCTACACCGGCAAGTGTGAGCTCCCCGCAGAGGAGACCACCGAGGCTGACACCACCACGGCAGAGCCCGACACCACCACCGCAGAGCCCGACACCACCACGGCTGCAACCACCACTGCTCCCACCGAAGAGGTGACCACTGGTGCCGACAAGGCGGACGAAAAGGGCGGATGCGGCTCGGCAATCGGCGGCAGCGTTGTTATTCTGTTGGCATTTGGCGCGGCTGCTGTAGTCAGCAAAAAGAGAAAATAAGCGTCCCCACAAATACGATCCGAAAATGATCTGAATTTGGAGGTGTCGGATCGATCGTGACCCGATACCTCCCGATTGCGTTTTTCGGATTTTATCAAAGACCCTTGTGTAAAAAGATAGGCGGTAAGCGTCCTCGGTGTGCATATGATACCGGTTTGTTGTCAGAAACTTCTTGAAATGAAGTAAGACTTGGCAAGCCAAGTCGCATGATTTGCTACGCAAATACATGCCCAGACACCTTCAAGAACTTTCAAAAAGGGTTATTATGGATATAGTAGGATGTTGGTGTGCTGTTCCGCAGCTTCTTGAAAATACACATTTAACTTGTTGTAACAAATTATCAAAGAAATTTTAACGAAATGACGCCATTTTGCGAAACGACAAGGCAATAATGAGCGTCATGAAAAAACAGAAAGGAATTAAGACAGTATGAAAACATTAAAAAAGCTTGCATTTGTGCTTGCCGCCTTAATGGCACTGAGCTGCTTTGCTCCCATGAGCGCATTTGCAACCGAAAATACGTTTACGTTTGACGAAACCCGCATCGGCTATTCCGCAG
>JAFTXB010000169.1 GCA_017461825.1 Clostridia bacterium | reverse complement strand
TGCCGCGGTTACGGTGTCGGCCAGATCGGCAGCTGCAATATCTGTGCCGGAAGACGCGGTAGCAGAACCACTGTAGCTCCAACCTAAGGTATCCTCAAATATGACATGATTCAAATTTGCACAATGGTAAAACGCCCCATTGCCAATGCTTATGATAGATTCGGGAATGGTGATGCTTTCCAGATTCGGAAGATTGGCAAAGGCCTTATCGCCGATGCTTGTACAAATGCCGTTAACTGCAAAAGTGACATTTTTAACATTGGGTGCATCGGCACTGTCACCGTTGGAATAGAGCAGACATGCAGGAATCTTGGTCACATTAGCGCCAATATAAACGGTAATGCCATCCCCGCTTTTTCCAACCCGTTGGAAAACATAATTCTGAGAATCCAGATCCTCCAAGGCAGTCGCGTTGAAGTAGATGGCCGTCACTGCCGTACAATCGCGAAAGGCTCTGTTGCCGATGCTTGTGATGCTTGACGGAATGGTAATATCGGTAATGGTCTTACAGCCGTCAAAGGCGTTGGCAGCAATACTTGTGACAGGTAAACCGTTATACGTATCGGGAATCACCAGACTTGAAGCGGTGTAGGTGCCAATGCCGGAAACCGCATAGCCATTGCCGGCAGAAGTAAATATCAGTGCTCCGCCCGACATTCCCGTGCTGTCTGCGTTGTAATGGATCGTGGCGCTCAGCAATGACTCGTTTGAAGCACCGATGCTGATCCTCTCCCAATCACCTTGATCGCCACCGTAATAAACGACAGAAAGCTTTGGGCAATTCGAAAATGCCGCTATACCAATTGTAGCCACGTTTTTTCCAATGGTAATATCGGTCAAATTCGTGCACCCTCTGAATGTCCCTTGGTCGATCGATGTGATACTTTCCGGAATGGTCATATTTGTCACCCCGATGCAGCCGGCAAATGCACTTGCGGCGATGCTTGTTACACTACCGTCGGTCGGGATCACACTCTTGCTACAACCCGCTACCAAAATTTTATCACTTATATGGATGAGGCAATTGCTTACGCTATGATATACCACATTATCGGGCGCCGTAATGCTTTCAAGTCCGGAGCAATAAGAAAATGCACCTTCTCCCAAGCTCCGAACGCTCTTTGGGATGGTCACATTCCCCAAGCTTGTACAATTGGAGAACGCTCTCGCACCAATGGTTTCCACGTTTTCCCAACCGGCGATATCGGTCAGGGCGGTGCAATAGGCAAAGGATTTTTCGCCGATTTTTCCGACACCTTGCCCAATCACCACGCGGGTCAAACCGTTACAATCATAAAAGGCCGACGCACCGATCTCCTTCACACCGGAGGGAATCATGACACTTGTGAGATCATCATTATCCTTAAAAGCGCCTTCGCCAATCGAAAACACCGTTGCACCGTCTATGATCTCGGGAATGGTCAAATCTCCCTTCGCATTGCTGCAAGACAAAATTCTTACACCTTGCGTCCCCTTTTCATATACATAGGTCGGTTGTGTTTTGCTTTGATTGACATTGTAAACGACAATCGGCACAGCAATGGCCGCGCAAAGCATCAAAGCAACGGCAATGAACACAAAAATCCACGGACGTGTCAAAAATTTCGGTTCTTTTTTCTGCTTTTCATCCTCATCGCCGGAATGTGGCAGGGGCTTGGATTTGGGCTGAGCAGATGCCTTCTGCTTGGGTGTTTTCGGCGCCTTCGGCAGCTCCGGCGACTGTGCGGATATTGAACCGGAGGGCGCTGCGGATTTTTTAAGCATCTCCTCCATCTGCTCCAGGCGCTTTTGCTGCTCGGCCTCCCGTTTGCGTTGCTCCTCCTCGCGCCGTTTTTGTTCCTCTTCCCGTTGCAGGCGCTCTTCCTCCAGGCGTTGGGCCCACATCTTGTCCCGCTCACCCAGTCGCGCTTCCATGGCTTTTTCCATGTCTACGGGGTGGATGATCCGCTCCAAGGTACGTTCCAGCTCGGCAATCAGGTGCACATCAGCATGGAGGCCCTGATAGCCCACCAACTCCTCGGGGAGCATCCCCGGGGTAAAATCATCGATAAAAATAGGAACGATGGTCTTGTTGGCGGCGGTGTTTTTGGTAAAGGCATAAAAACGGCTCCACTCGTTCTTTACCCATTGAGAACCCAGATATTCCCGTTTACTGCAAAGCACCAGCATGACCTTGGCCGTATACAAGCCGTAATAAATGTTAGGCTCATATTCGCGGACGGCCACGTCCTTGAGCGACTTCTCGCTGAAGAACACCCGATAACGGCTTGCAAAATGGTTATAAAGGTCGTACGCCAGGTCGTGATCCCGGGTGACACCGCCCGCAAAGGATGTTTTCTTAAAGCAGATAAAAACATCGTAAGGGCGGGTGGTCCGGTCGATCAATCGGTATAACCGCTTGGCCTGCTCCAGCCGCCCTATCATTTCACGAAAGCGTTCGGCTTTTTCGGGATCATACCTCTCGGCATACTCCACCGCCTTAATGCAATCGGGGGAATTGACGATCTCCTCCGGGGTTACCGCATAAAAGGAGGGAAACCGCTCCCCCTTCTCATCGGTTTCAAACATGACCCGTTGCTTGCAAAGAAACAAATTCCAATAGGCATCGGAAAGATCCCCGTCAGGATAGCTTTTGATGATATTCCGATACATGCCCTCCGCCTCGCGGAAGCGGGTGCTCTCGCGAAACACATTGGCCTGGGCGAAATCGTGCTCCAATTGGGGATCTCCCACAACATGCACTGTTTTACAATATCGGCAGACCCGTTTGACCCCCTCGTCGGGCAAAAGCGCGCCGCAGATCGGACACACCACCGTTGTCAGTTGCATAAATTCTCCTTTCCGGCCATTCGCCGCAAATGAAGCTATGATTTTATATATTATATCTATTATATCAAATATCGCTTTTCCTGTCAATGTTTGGCAGTAGATAATGACTCCCGCGCCTCTTTTACACACACCGCGGCGAAAAAACGAAAAAAATCAGGATTTTTTCAAAATTCCTCTTGACAAGTACCCATGAATGTGTTATGATAGTAGGGCAGTTTTGAAATCACCACAAGCGGGTGTAGTTCAATGGTAGAATTCCAGCCTTCCAAGCTGGCCGCGTGGGTTCGATTCCCATCACCCGCTCCATTGCATGCGCCTTTAGCTCAGCTGGATAGAGCAACTGCCTTCTAAGCAGTAGGTCGAGGGTTCGAGTCCCCCAAGGCGCGCCACTGCAGAATTTCATATGGTGAGTGTAGCTCAGTTGGTTAGAGCGCCAGGTTGTGGCCCTGGAGGTCGTGGGTTCGACTCCCATCACCCACCCCAGAAGAAAAACACCACTTCTTAGGAAGTGGTGTTTTTCAATGATATCCGTTCCCTTACGTGAACGGA
Organism: Clostridia bacterium; assembly: GCA_017461825.1. Classification (GTDB taxonomy): domain Bacteria; phylum Bacillota; class Clostridia; order Oscillospirales; family CAG-272; genus UMGS1865. The sequence goes on along the minus strand of JAFTXB010000169.1, from coordinate 1,639 downwards.
TGATATACGTTTCCGTATGATATCCACCTGCGGTGGGTGATATACGCCTACGGCGTATGATAGGGAACGGATATCATTCTCATATTTTGCAAAGCAAAATATATCACGCCGACATAGTCGGCATATCATACGACACCTGTGTCGTATATCATATCGCCTCAAGGCGATATATCATCAAAGGTAACAGAGGAGGTGTGTGCGATGTCCGACAACAAACTTCTGCAACTGTCCTTTGAGTTTGCAGTTTCCATCGTCAAGCTTGTGGATACCATTAAAACACCCAAAAGCTCTTATATGTTAGATCAATTGGCAAGAGCCGGCACTTCAGTCGGTGCCAATATTCATGAGGCACAGTATGCACAAAGCAAAAAGGATTTTGTATCAAAACTGGAAATTGCATTGAAAGAAGTGAACGAAACCGATTATTGGCTGAAATTGTTACGCAAAACCGAGCGCATCAGCGAAGAAGACTATCAATTTATTGCAAAGATGGGTGGAACCATCAGAAGACTGTTGATAGCATCGTGCAAAACCGCAAAAGGAGCGATTTTATGATTAAAAATAATCCTTCTATCGGCCTCCCACCCGAAATCATCCGCCGCTACAACTCCCGGTTGATGGATATTTTCAGCCTCTATATGAATCTGTTGCCCACCGCCATTGATCCTCAGACGGTGAAAGAGCTTGCCGATGAGTGTCACATCCCGCTTGCCGAAGCCTTTGCCCATTATCTGGCGGCTCTTGTGGGTCTGGACGCGGGCGGAGCCGATCGGATCTTTTTTCAATATTGGCTCCTCCCTTCTCTGCATGAATTGGAGCCTGCCGCCTACACGGAGGACGCCTATTTCCGAAACATCAAAATTCCGACGGGCATTCAAAAGCGCGGCAAATGGGAGCTGAAGGAAGAAATTCTTCACCCCTTCGAGCCCTTCGTCTGCAATGATATTACGGTCGCCTCCGATGGCCGCATGATCCCGCAGATCGGATTTTTCAAGGAGCCTTACCCCTTCCCCGCCGTCCTGGAAAGCGGGCGGGAATGGATGACACTACAGCCCAATGAGATGGTCACGACCTATCCTGCCATTGATGCCGCCCACGGGCGGGTTCTGACCTATGGCCTTGGCTTGGGATATTTCGCCTATCATGCGAGTGAGAAAGCAAACGTGGAATCCGTCACGGTTGTTGACATCAGCAGTGAGGTGATCGATCTGTTTCGGACACACATTCTCCCCCAATTTCCCCATAAAGAAAAGATTCGTTTGATACAAAGTGACGCATTTGCCTTTGCCGAAACACAGATGGCGGATAACTTTGATTTTGTGTTCGGAGACATCTGGCACGATGCCGGGGACGGACGTGATCTTTATCTGCGTATGAAAGAATGGGAGGCTCGATTCCCCAATATCGAATTTTCTTTCTGGCTGGAGGACACCATCCGTTGCTATTTAGACAAAAGTCTTTGGGATATGCCGCAAGAATAAAGAAGAGACCCGCATTGAGCGCGTTGCGCCGATGCGGGTCTCTTCTTCGATTTTCCAATTCTTATATATTATTTTCCAAATTTTTAATTTTAGATTTTTAATTTTCTCGATACTGTTTTCTTCAAATTCCAAGATTGCAAAATTCGCTGCCATTCCTT
>JAFTXB010000168.1 GCA_017461825.1 Clostridia bacterium | reverse complement strand
TCAGACCTTCTATAACGGTCTGCCTGCGGCTTACAAGGCAGCAAATGCGATCAAGATCGACTGCAATACCTATGATCAAACACTTTCCGTGGGTGTAAAAAGCGCAGCTTATCAGAACATCACCCACCGCTACATCGATCCCGCCACTGCGGGCGCAAAGCTTGTATACAAGGTAACTGTCACCGAGGCAGGCACCTATGACCTTTGCATCGACATGAGAATGAAGGACGACAAGCACCGTTGGAACAGCATTTCTGTCAACGGCTCCACTCCCGTGGAGATGGATTTCAAGATGGAATCCACCGCCGTTGCCGAGGCAAACCGCGACGCGACCGAATCGGCTTACATGACCGGTTATCAGCTTGAGCTTAAGGCGGGCGAAAACATCATTGAGATCACCATTGCAGCATCTCAGGCAAGCAATACCTCGCACAAGACCATGCACCTGCGCAACTTTTATCTTGTAAAGGCAAAGGCAGACGCATAACCAACCACACAAAACCTCTCTCCTGCCGCATGGCAGGAGGGAGCTTAGAAAAGGAGAATATCCAATGAAACATATTTCCAATATCACACGGATCCTTTTGCTTGTGCTCTCCCTGGTGATGATTCTTTCTGCTTTTGCGGCATGTAAAGATAACAACACGGTAGATACCGACACCGAGGAAGAGACCGAAGGCGAAACGACCGACCCCCGCTACGATGCGGACGGCTATCTTAAGGATGCCATCCCCGACGGATTGAATTTCAAGGATGAATTTATCGTTCTTGCCGCAGGTACGCAAAAGCAGCATTTTTGGGCAGAGGAGATCGACACCACACCCATCGGTAAAGCGATTTATGAGCGTAACCTCACCGTTGAGGAGCGTCTCGGCATCGAATTCAACTGGGTTTTTCAGAATTGCTATGAGCAGGCAGATCAGGCAACCTTTCAATCCATGGTAGAAAATGACGTGCTCGGTGCTCATGAATACGACACCGTTATTTCCTATAATCTCCTGCCTTACACCATGGCAAACAAGGGCTACTGTGTCAACCTTGCCAACACCAAGTATATCGATCTCGAAGCACCGTGGTGGCCGCAAGTGTTTCTCGATCACATGCTTTACAAAAATCAGATCTTTACCCTCGTAAACGCGTCTGGAAAAGGAACCATCGAAAATCTTTCGGCAATCTTTTTCAACAATGAGCTGATAGAGGCACGCGGACTGGAAAGTCCTTACGATCTGGTTGCAAACAACCAATGGACGGTTGCAAAGATGAAGGAAATGATCGTTGGCACCTACGAGGATATGAACAACAACAATACCGTAGATGCCTATGATAAATTCGGCGTTGCAACCTCCACCGATGCTCGCCTCTCCTGCTGGTATTTTGGTTTGGGTGTCAAGCTGATCTCGCGCAATGAAGCCGACGAATTGGAGCTCAACGCCGCTGATGAGCGCGTGGGAACTGCCATTGATGCCATTGTTGATCTGTTTTCAACCGACGATTCCTGCTTGGTAGATACAACCAACATCTCAACCAGTACCCCCTATGCGATGTTTGCGGAGGAAAGAGCTGTTTTCTATCTCTCGGTCGTTCAACTGGCGGAGTATTTGGTGTATGCCGATCTTGAAATCGATTACGGCATTGCACCGATTCCAAAGCTTGATGCAGAGCAGGATCGCTACTACACGCACCTGCCCAACACCCATGATGCATGGTATATCCCGATCACCGCAAGGAATATTGACTGTTCTTCTGCCGTTATCGAGTGTATGGCATCCGAGGCGTACCGTCAGGTAGAGCCCGTCTACTATGACACCAACCTCAAGCAGCGTTACGCGCCCGACGAGCGTTTGGCGGATATGTACGACCTCGTGCGTGACAGCATCACGTTCGATTTCAATTACATTTTCCGTTTTGTATTTACAAAGGACTGCGACACATGGATCCGAAACTGCATCCGTGAACCCCTGAAATACAAATGGTCTTCCTCATGGCAAAATCTCAAGGACGCGGTTGAATATGATCTGCAAAAGATCGTCAACACCTACGATATGCGCGTGACCGACTGACCCACACCATTTCGTTTCCCCAATGCAACGATATAGTTACCCAAATAAAAAAGAAAGGAAGAAAGCATGATGAAAAAAATCTACAATGCACCCGAATGCCAAACCGTTTGGATGAACAACGAGGACGTGCTGACGGCATCAAGTCCCGTAGCGCCCACGCTCAACGATTCCGAAGGCAAATTTTCAGATGGCATTAAATTTACTTGGTAAAACTGATCGCGCCCCTATTCAAAAAACGAAAGGAAAAAAGGAAATGAAAAAATTACTGACAGTAGTATTGCTTTGCGCAATGCTCATTACAGCGCTTGTTCCCTGCGCAACAGCGGAGCAGGCAGGTGCGTATAACAATGCGCACGAGAGCAATTTTAAGACCACCCTTGCGGCAGATGCCTCTGTATGGGATGGCACAACCCCCGATGCAACCGCGGCAGACGCTTGGTATGCGGAACTGGCAGACAATAAAATCACCATTGATTCCGCCGCTGACCTTGCTTGCTTTGCTGTAAAGCTCAATGCAGGCACAAGCTTTGCCGATGTAACCGTCAATTTGGAAAAAGACATCGACCTCGGCGGCAATGAGTGGATCCAAATCTCCACCGCTACCGCAAACTACTTCAAGGGCACCTTCAACGGCAATAACCACGCCATCGGCAACTTTAAGATGACGTTGACGGCAAAGGGAAGCAACGGCTGGGGCTTCTTTGGCGCACTTGGCGGTGAGGCAAGCATTCAGAATCTTTCGCTGATCAATGGAACCTTGATCAATGCAAACGCGAGTGGAACGAAGATTGAATATGTAGGTGGAATTGCCGGAACGGTTGCTCCCGCTGCTGAGGCAACTATAACAATTTCAAACATTTATAGTAATGTAACCTATGCCGTTGGAACAGGAGAGGATGCTCCTAATACTCATATTCAACGCTCCGGTGGATTAATTGGACAAGTGAACGGTGCTGGTAATGTATCTATTGAAAATGTCAAATATGTCGCAACGTTTGCGTTATACAATAATCCTGATGTTTACGGTGCTTTGATTGGTCGTATTAATAGTGTTCAGAATATTACAATTAATAATTGTGATATTAGTGCAACTATCGACCTTAACTCCAACAATACGGTTGGCGGTATCGTGGCAAATATTAATACAGACGGTGTTCTTGGAAGCTTTACTGTTTCAAATTGTAATGTTGCTTTGAATTCCAAGAACAGTGGAAACAGTGGTGCAATTATTGGCAAACTCGAGAAAAACACAACGGGCGAATACAAGATAGAAAACTGTATGGTTACCGGAACAATCGATGCAAAAAACTATTCAGGTGGATATATTGGATATGTAGGCGCGGAGATTGTGCTGCAAATTAGTAATTGTACATTTAATGGAACCCTTACTTCGGGACGTCATTCAGGCGGATTTATCGGTCATGTAAAATTAAAGGGAACCACTAATAAACTTGAGAACTGTACGATTGGTGAAGATGCCGTGTTGAATTTGACTGTCAATCACAAAGATGCCTCGACTAATGGTACTTTGGGAGGTTTTATCGGACGTGTTGAAACAGGCTCAAGTGCTACTCTGACCATTGCTTCTCCAAAGTTGAAAGGAACATTTAACGCCGATATCGCTACCAATGCAACAAGCGCAGTTACAAACCAAGCAGGCGGTATTATTGGTAAAGTAAACAGCGCCAATTTGACTGTATCGATTACCACTCCTCAAATTACCGGAAATTTGAACTATCTCAACTCAACCCCAAACAATAGTAAGATTACCGGAAAAATTGCTGTTTTGTGTGCCGATAAAGATGCAAGTGCTACAGTTACATATGATAATACAGTAGTATATAACCCCGCAAGCGTGTCCAAAGCAGCAGGCTTGACACTTACCATGTGCGGCTTTGCGGCAGATCCCGGTGCTAATGCAGTAGTCGGCTACCAAACTCGCGCAAACGGCGAAACGGCATACGATCTTCGTTACGTTGTGGCGCTTAATTTGGAGTATGAAACCGATTACGATTACGCCGGTATTGAAGTAACGATCAACTATAAGAACGCTGCCGAGCCCAAAACCTTTACGGCTTACGTTGAAAAGCTGTACACCTCGGTTAACGGTGACGGCAATACATACACGGCGCAGTCTCTTGGCGGCAAGTATCTTTACACTGTTGTAATTGAGGGCATCCCCAATGACATCAACGTTGAGGACGCAACCATGCAGGTCACCCTCAAGCCCTTTACCGTTAAGGGAACCGGTGAGAGCGCAGTAACAACCGTTGGTGCAACCGCAACCCACGGAAGTGTGGCAATCGCCGAATGATCCAAAAATTTTAACGTAACCAACCCAACAACGGGTGCCCATACCGCAGGGTATCGGGCACCCGTCGATCATAGAAAGGAAAACCATGCAAAATTTTGAACTTTACAACCCCGTGCGCGTGATATTCGGCAATGGGGAATCGAAAGACGTGGGGCGACACGTGAGCAAGCTCGGCAAAAAGGCTTTGATCGTCTCCTACGAGAAACACGACTTTTTTGAGGAGCTTTTGCAAAATATCAAAGCATCCCTTGCCAAAAACGGCATTGGGTATGTCGAGTATTACAAGGTGCAGGCAAACCCCTTGCTTTGCCATGTCCGCGAGGCGGTCGAGCTCTGCAAAACCGAGTTGGTTGATTTTTGCATCGGCGTTGGCGGCGGAAGTGTTATGGACTCCACCAAAGCCATCGCCGCAGGTGTGCTCTACAAGGACGATTTGTGGAAAATGTTCATTTCCCGCCACGACCGTGAGGTTGCCACCGCTCCTACCGAAAGCCTGCCTACCGTAATGATCCCAACCCTGCCCGCAACCAGCAGCGAGATGAACTGCATCGCCGTTGTAACCAATGATCAAACTACCGAAAAAGCCTATGTCATGACCCCCGTGCTCTATCCAACCGTTTCGGTTGTCGATCCGTCGCTCACTTGTAGTTTGCCTGCTTATCAAACGGCTGTCGGCGCGGTGGATGCCATGTCGCACGTGCTTGAAGCATACCTCAACGGCGACCAGAATTCCCCTTTGCAGGATCGTTTGCATGAGGGCATCCTTGTTACGATCATGTCCGAGCTCCGCGCGATCTTAAAGGATCCCACCGATGTCACCCACCGTGCCAATATGCAGTGGGCGGCAACGCTGGCTTGGAACGGGTATATCCAATCGGGACTTAACGCCCCCACACCCATGCATCAAATGGGACACGTTCTTTCGGCTCGCTACAATACGCCCCACGGTGTCACGCTGGCGATTTTTATCGATTCCTATTTCCGCTACACCTGTACGCTCAATGCAGAGCGCGAGGCGCGCTTTGCCCTGCTCGGTGAAAAGGTTTTCGGACTTGTGCGTCAAGGCAGAACCGATAAGGCAGTTGCCGCCGAAACTGTTAATTGTTTTATCAACTTTATGGATGAGGTAGGCGTTCCGCATACCCTCACTGCCGCAAAGATCCCTCATGAGGACATCGAGGCAATTGCCGATGACATTGTAGCCCACGGCTGTGATGCCGACGGCAACCTGCCCTCGCTCCCCAAAATCGGACGCGACGGCATTGTAAAGATCTTAAATATGGCAAAATAAAAATGGGTGCTGTCTCTCACAAGCATAGAGACAGCACCACTTTTTGTTGGTTTACCAATTTTTAGTTAAAAATTTGAACTTTATTCGGGAGTCTATTTTGGGGTGGTGCTCTCGCTCAAGCGTAGCGCAGGTTTTGGTTTGCGGGAGCTATTGCTTGGATTTAGCAATCAAATTTTCAATATCGTCAGTAAGCAAAGGAGACGCACCTAAACATCCCATGATATCCAAATAACCTTTTTTTGAAAGTTTTGAAAGGTGTCGGAAAACTTTTTCAAAAGTTTTCTGACAAAAAAATCAAAGCGACTCGATATATTCTTCCAGCTCGCTCTTGATGACCGTTACGCGTGGGCCGTAGATGACCTGAATGCCTGTACCTTTGGCGATCACACCTGCCGCACCGCTGGCTTTCAGAGTGGCTTCGCTTACGAGCGAGGGATCTTTTACCGTCACACGCAGGCGCGTCGCGCAGCAGTCAAGCCCCGCAATGTTGTCTTTGCCGCCAAGCCCTTCCAAGATCTGCGCCGAGGTCTCGTCCGCCGAGGCTTTTTTATCGTTTTTGCCGCCTTCTTTTTTGGCGTTGTAGTCGGCACGCGTGTAAAGCTTGGTCTCCTCGCCGTCGTCCTCACGCCCGGGCGTTGCGTAATTCAGCTTTTGGATCAGGAATCGGAACAGCAGGAAATAAACGACGAAATAGAGAACACCAATAAGAAGGATCATGACCCAGTTGGTTTTTGCGTTGCCTTGCAGAATACCGAAGAGGGTGAGGTCGATGATACCGCCCGAAAAGGTCATGCCAACGCCAACGTTCAAAATGTGCATTAGCATATACGAAACACCTGCCAAGATCGAGTGGATCACATAGAGAAGGGGAGCGACAAACAGAAAGGTGAATTCGATCGGCTCGGTGATACCCGTGAGCATCGAGGTCAGCGCCGCCGAGAGCAAAAGCCCCCCTACGACTTTCTTTTTGTGAGACTTGGCGCAGGTATACATCGCAAGCGCCGCACCGGGAAGACCAAAGATCATCAACGGGAATTTTCCGCTCATAAACCGCGTTGCTTCGACCGAGAATTTTACCGTGTTGGGAGATGCCAGCTCGGCAAAGAAGATATTTTGCGCACCGTAGATCATTACACCGTCGATCAAAGCTGAGCCGCCCACACCCGTCTGCCAGAAGGGGAGATAGAATACGTGGTGTAGACCGAAGGGGATGAGGATACGCTCGATAAAGCCGTAGATCAGCGTTCCCGCATAGCCAGACCGCAATACAAGATCACCCAGCGCGTAAATTCCGCTTTGAATATAGGGCCAGACAAAGAACATCAGCACGCCTACGAGAATGTAGACGGCGGTGGAGATGATGGGGACGAATCGGCTGCCGCCGAAGAACGAGATCACGTTGGGCAGCTTGATCTTGTAGAAGCGGTTGTTGAGCGCCGCCACCCCAAGACCGACGATGATACCGCCAAACACACCCATTTGCAGCGACTGAATACCCACTACGTTTGCAATTGCGCCTTCCTGCAAAACACCTTCCTCCATCATACCGCTGATGATGAGCAGGGCATTGATGGTTTTGTGCATGACGAAGAATGCGATTGCCGCCGAGAGCGTTGCGGTCGCTTTTTCATTTTCTGCCATTCCAAGCGCAACACCCATGGCAAAAAGAATAGGCAGATTGTCAAAAATGACGCTTCCAACCGAGGCGAGCACCGAGAAGACCGAGTACAGTACTGTTCCTGGCCCCATAAAGCCGATCAGATTGTACGCCTCCAGTGTTGTGACATTGGTAAACGAGGAGCCCACTCCAAGCAAGAGCCCCGCGATCGGGAGCAACGCAATGGGAAGCATAAATGCACGCCCAACGCGCTGCAGTACGCTGAAGAAGCCCGAACCCTTCTTCTTTTTCATAACAGCTTCAGACATTTCTGTAAAAACTCCTTTTTATTTTAATAGACGGTAGCGGATGATCTCACTCTTGCCGCTCTGCACCTCGCCCAATTGCGGCTCGTTCTTTTCAAGCCGTTCGGGGTTGGTGATAAGCATCACTGTCACGGTCGAAAGTCCTGCCGTACGGATTGCTTCAAGGTCGGCTCGTGCGATCACGTCACCGGTTTTCACTTTGTAGCCCTCTTTCACCATCGGCAAAAAGCCTTTTCCGCCCAGTGTCACAGTGTCAATGCCAATGTGTATAAGAATATCCAAACCGTCATCGCTGTGAACGGTGTAAGCATGCCCTGTTTCTGTAATGCTTTCGATCACCCCGTCGATAGGGGAACAGATCGTCCCGCCCGAGGGCTCGATCGCAACGCCAACGCCGAGGATCCCTGAGGCAAATGCCTCATCGGGTACCTCCGAGAGCGGAATCGCCCGCCCATCGGCAACCGCCAAAAGGCTTTTTTCTTTTTTGCTGAAAAACATATTTTATTTCCTTTTTTTGAAATTTTGAAGGGATGTGGGGAAACTTTTATAAAAGTTTCCCCACGAGCCGTCCCCCTTACACACACTCGGTCACCTTTCCGCGCACGCCGAGGAGGTAGGGGACGGAGACAGATAGCTCGTCGATTCGCATATCGGCAAAGCGTTGTGTCAGGTGGAGGTCGGCGGCAAGCTCACCGCAGATGCCGATCCAGCCACCCGTGCGGTGAATGGCTTCTGACGCATGTTCGATCAGTCGCAGAATAGGTTCTTGGTTTTCGTCGCAGAGGCGACAGAGCGCGGGATTTTGACGGTCAGCTGCCAAGGTGTATTGCGTTAGATCGTTGGTTCCCACCGAGAAAAAGTCCACCTCGTCGGCAAGCTCTTCACACATGATCGCCGCGGCAGGCGTTTCCACCATAATTCCCAATTCGATTTCGGCGTCAAAGGCTTTATTTTCACGGCGTAATTCATCCATACTTTCGGAAAGGAGCCGCTTGCTCTGCCGTACTTCGTCAACCGAAACGATCATGGGGAGCATAAGAGAGAGCCGCCCGAATGCCGAGGCACGCAGGATGGCACGCAGTTGTGTTTTAAACAGCTCTTCACGTGCAAGACAGATGCGGATCGCGCGAAACCCGAGTGCGGGATTTTCTTCTTCGGGAAGCCCGAAATAGGTGATCTTTTTGTCGGCACCGATGTCCAGCGTGCGGATCACTGTTCGCTTGCCCTGCATCCGCTCGGCAATGTCGCGGTAGGCAGAGAAGAGATGCTCCTCGGTGGGGTAATCATTACATTCAAGATACAAAAATTCGCTTCGCAAAAGCCCAATCCCATCGGCACCGTTTGAAAGCGCTCCCGCAACCTCGCTCCCATCCCCAATGTTGGCGTATATCAGCATGCGATGTCCGCTCCGTGTTACAGCAGGCTTGTTCATCAGAGAGCGCAAATACCGATCGTGCTCACGCGCAATACGGTCTTCTTTACGTTGCTTTTCCGAAAAGACCGCTATCTGATCCGAATCGGGGCAAACCGTCAGCGTGCTGTCAGCCGCATCAAGCAGCGCGTAGCAGCCGTCGCATGAGGCATCGATCTCACCGGTATCCACTAAGTCGGGAATGCCCATAGCGCGCGCCAAAATGGCTGTGTGTGAGTTGGGTGTTCCGCGAAAGGTCACAAAGCCAAGTATCAGCGATTTTTCAAGCATGACCGTTTCGGAGGGGGAAAGATCGTCGGCTACCAGAATAAAGGGCTCGCGTTCCCGCTCCATTCCGTCATCCGTTTCCCCCGAAAGACAGCGCGATACCTGGCGTACAACATCCTTTATGTCGGCGGCGCGTGCCGAGAGATAGGGATCGTCCAGCGCACCGAGCATGGCGCAAACCTGTTGGGCACCCGCGTCCAATGCTTCTTCGGCACATTTGCCGCCTTTCAACTCTTCCTTTACGGCATCCAAAAGATCGTCGTCGTGTAACAGCATGCCGTGTATTTCAAATATCTGAGCTTCTTCTTCGCCAACCGTTTCCAAAGCACGGCGGTAAAGCGTTCGGATCTGTACTTCGGCTTGTTTGATCGCTTCTTCAAGTCGCGTATGCTCGCGTGCGGGATCATTTGTTTGCATGGAGGTTTTTATTCTTGATTGGTCAGTTCCTTTTCGTCGAAAGAATTTAAGCGTTCCTGCGGCTTTGCCGTTGCTGATTCCAATGCCGTGTACCGAAAGGCTTTTTTGATTTGCTTTCATGCATTCAATCTTCCTTTTTTTCTTCCGTGTCTTTCATTCCCGCACGGCAAAAGCTTTCAATGCGGGCTGCAGCGGTCTCCTCATCTTTTCCTGTAATGCAAAAGGTCAGCTCGGTTCCGTGTACGGCACCAAGGCTCATAAGAGAGAGCAACCGTTTGCCGTCTGCGGTCTTTCCGTTTGCCAACACACGAATGTCTGAGTCAAATCGCTTGGCAAATGTCGCCAGCATCCCCGCAGGCCGCGCATGCATTCCGTTTGGATCTTCAATACAATAGGTAAACTGTTTCATGGTCTCATTCCTTTTTTGCGTATTTCGTTACTATTTTGGCATCTTTTCATGGTTTTTATTCAAGCTTTGACAGATTATCAAAAACAACAAAAAACAACAAAATAAAAACATAAATACAAAATAAAACAAAAAAACTATTGACAAATCCAAAAAAAGTGATATAATAAAACCATCAATTATATAAAAGTGAGGATGTTTAATATGACAGAGCTTGAAATCAAACAACAAATTTGTGATATCGGCAAACGCATTTACGACAGAGGAATGGTTGCCGCAAACGACGGAAATATTTCGGTCAAACTCAATGACAATGAATTCCTTTGCACACCCACGGGCGTATCCAAGGGCTTTATGACTCCCGAGTACATCTGCAAGGTCGATGCCAACGGCAACGTGATCGAAGCAAACGCAGGCTTTAAGCCTTCCTCCGAGATCAAAATGCATATGCGCGTTTACCGTGAGCGTCCTGACGTCAAGAGCGTTGTTCACGCACATCCCATGTATGCTACCACCTTTGCAATCGTCGGCATTCCGCTCACCGATCCCATCATGCCCGAGGCTGTTCTTTCGCTCGGTGAGGTTCCGATCGCAAAGTACGGCACCCCTTCCACCGATGAGATCCCCGATGCCGTAGCACCTTATCTGCAATCCTACGATGCCGTCCTGCTTGAGAACCACGGCGCGCTGTCCTTCTCGGATTCGCTTCTCAACGCATACCACAAAATGGAGTCGGTTGAGTTCTACGCACGTCTGTTGTATCAGGCAAAGATGTTGGGCGGACCCAAGCTTCTGACAGAACAGCAGGTTGAGGATATCTACGCATTGCGCAAAAAATTTGGTCTGACGGGCAAGCACCCCGCAGATAACCGCTAACGGAATGCTGCCGATCGAGCGAAAAAACGCGATCCTGCAAAGGCTGATGTTGGATGGCAGAGTGATCGTGGCGGAGTTGGCGGAGAGCTACGGCGTTACCGAGGAAACGATTCGACGCGACCTTGAAAAGCTGGAGAGCGAGGGATATGCCAAAAAGACCTATGGCGGCGCGGTTCGCAACGAAAGCATGACGTTGGAGCTGCCTTATACAGTGCGCAAGCAGACCAACGTCAGCGGCAAAAAATATATTGCCGAACGCATTGGCGCACTGATCACCGACGGCAACAGCCTCCTGCTCGATTCCAGTACCACGGCGCTTTTTACCGTCAAAAGTATTTTTGAAAAGCAGAATCTTACTATCATCACCAACTCGGTGGAGATCCTTTTGGATCTTCCGCAGGGGAAGGGATGGAGCGTCATTTCAACGGGCGGAACCTATCGAGCCGAGGAAATGGCGTTTTCAGGTAGCGTTGCCGAGCGGACGGTTTCGAGCTATCATGTTGATTACGCGATCCTTTCCTGTAAGGGGATCGACCTGCAAAAGGGGATCACCGATACACGTGAGCCCTTTGCCGAGCTCAAGCAAGCCTTTATCAAGTCGGCGCGCAAAGTTATTTTAGCGGTCGACCACACCAAATTCGATCAGATCTCGTTTGTGCATTTGGATGATTTTCGAGGCATCGATATCATTGTCACCGATCTTGAGCCGAACGAGCAATGGAAACAGCTGTTTACCGAGATGCAGATCGAGCTGTATTATTGAAAAGACAACCGCCGAGAGTGACCAAACGGTCACTCTCGGCGGCATTTTCGTTATTTGTATTTTTCGGCTAATTTGCGGGCTTTTTCAATATATTCTTTAAAGCGTTCTTCTTTTCTGACACTGTTAAACCACTCCCAGCCGTGGGGGGCGGTGAGAGCATAGAGTATGGTATTGGCATTGGAATCCATGCGATATTCGTAGGAAATTGGCTCTTTGGTGCCGTTGGGGAGGAGCAACAGCTCCTTGCCCTTGATATATTTTGCACCGCCCAGCAAGCATTCGTTGCCGGTTTCCAATTCCGTGCCGTTGGGGATCTGTGCTGCTTTCTCGTAGTATTCGAGCGCAAGATCCAGTGAGCGATAGCCGTCCTCCGCGTCCTTATGACCAAAGTATGCCGCCGCACGGACAAGTGCCGTCCACGCATAAACGCCGTACCACGCAGGTGGAACGGTGCCGTCGCCAAGCAATTCCATCATTTTCAGATAAAAGCCGTTGGTTTCGATCGACCGCTTGGAGTTGTATCGGTTGTATCCGGGACGAGCAAGCAAATGTAGGATCAAATGGAAGTTGCTCACCGAATTTTGCAGCTGCGCTTCCTTCCAGTTACCGGCATCCATGAGGTCCTGCTCGATCCGTTCACCTTGGATCGCTCTATACTGCGTGATCGGGGGCGGCAATTCACGGATACCCGTACGGTCGGCAAAGATCACAATATCACCATCCTCGTCGGCAACATAGGCGTATTCCGTCGAGCCTACAAAGCCGTCGGTGAGATCAAGCGCGTCATAGCGGCGAACAAATCCGTCAGCCACGGGCATATAGCCCTCGCCCGTCCCCGCATAGGAGGTCAGCTCGTAAACCGCTGTTCTCGCACCGCCGCAAAATTCGTTTTCGGTGCGCACAATGCCGATCCCTTTGGCAAAATAGTAGACCTTTTTGCCACCGCGGTACGACCATCCGTCGGTCATGCCGCTAATGTCGAGGCAAAGCTTGAGGCAGTTAGGGAAGGTACCCGCCTTCGTGGTCACCGTTCCGCCGTCCTCGCACATGATCTGCGTTTTTACGTCGCGTGAATAGCGGGTGTATTCCACGATGGGAGATGCCCCCACGCGCCATTCGTCCGACCAGATGCAGTTGGTCGCATCCTGCAAAATGCCGAGAATATCGTTATACAGGATCGGCGTTTCCGCCGCACCGAAGCCTCCCGTGCTTTTCCATTCAAAGCTCCAGCGGTGGTTATAGCCGGAGATGCAAAGGGTATCCTGCTTTTTCTGTACGATGTTTCGCTCAAAGAAATTCCAATGCCCAGTAGCGGTGTAGTCGGGATTGAAGGTCGTGTCGGTTGCCATGATCCTGCGCGCGACCGATGCCGCCGCTTTGGTGTGAGCCCGTTCCATCGGCGTTTTCGCAAGTGCTTCGGCGCGCTCAATGGCAGAGGTCACGTCGCAAACAAGCTCATTTCCGTTCTTCTTTTCATCGCAGTAGTCGTTGGCGATCTGCTGAACCATATCCACCCAAGCGTTTTCATCGTATTTCAAGCGTTCGAGCTTTCCAAAGGAAGACAGCAGCACGCGCTCCTCATTGGCAAATTCGACTGCAAAGGTAAGCTCCGCTGCTATCGCTTCGGGATCGTATTCTGCCGCATATTCCCATACGTTGCCGACAGAGAAGGGAAGTAAACCCTTTCCGCCCTTGACGGTGTAGTCTTTCAGCACGCGCACGTCGGTCACGCCGTCGGTCGTGTGCTCGTGACGGACGATTCCAACGCCGTCCTTGTAGTAGCTTTTTACAACCGACTTGCCCCAGTCTTTCCATTGCTTGGTGATCCAAAGTTGACACCCCTCAAATCTGCCTGCGGGTGTGTCGACCGTTTTACAGTCCGAGGCAAAGGTCAGGGTAGTTCCGTCCGAGCCCACAAAGCTCTCGCCCACGGCAATATCGGCAAAGAAATAGCCGTCACAAGCCGAGGAGTTGCGGAAAATATGTGTGATCTCGCCGTCCACCGAGCCGAGATAGCCCTCGACAAAGCCAACGTTTGTCCAGTAGCGGAGAGAACCGTCGATCATGCGGTATTCCTCGGCAGAGCCGCCCATCTGATAGCGATTCTTGGGTTTTTCCGCGTAGTCCGCGAGTATTTTTTCCATTTTTCTCGCATAGGGCACCAGCGCAAAATAAGCATCCCCACGGTCAAGGATCTCTTCCACCTTATCATACGCCGCGCGTCCTTCCTCTGCTTTCCCTTTGCGGTAGCAGTTGTAGCCCAGCCAAAACCACTCGCGCGCCAGCGTTTGCACGAAGCCCGCTTTTTCCAGCAGGGGGATCTGTTTTTCGCGAATAAAATCGATCTTCGCACCGCCGTAGACCTTCGAGTCCTCGCGCGTCACGATGAAGGTCATGACTTCTTCGTTTTTGCCCTCGATCGCGGCAGAGCGGATACGGGCAAACAGCTCGTCGTTCTTTTTCCCGGGCAGCCACCACCAGCCGCGCATCAATACGTCGGCAAGGGCATGGCTCCTGATTTTGGATTCGGGAAGCTCTTCCACCTCGCGCAAAACGTCACGGTAAACGGCTTCAAAGCCGCTTTTGTCGTTTTTGAGTTGCCACAGCTTTAGTTCTTCCACCTTTTTCATCACACGCTGTACCAGCGTATCGGTATATTTTTCGTTCATTGCACAAAGCTCCTTTCTCATCCGCTTTCTGCCGTCGTGAAGCTGCCATTTGACCGTCCCCTCGGAAATGCGCATTCTGTCTGCTATCTCCGCAATCGACAGCCCTTCAAAGTAGTGCAGATGTATGATCTCCCGCACCCGTAGGGGCAGCTTTTCAACGCTTTTGTTTACTTCGTCGCGTTCCTCGGACAATGCATACAGCTCGGCGGGGTTCTGCGTCGGATCATCGAGAATATTGATATTTTCCACTTGATCAAGCGGCAAAAACGCGCGGTATCTGCCCATCATGTTCAAAGCACAGTTTTTGGCAATGCGACAGACCCAACTGCCAAACTTTTGCGGCTCTTGCAGGGTGTCAAGCTTCATCCATGCGGTTACAAATGCGTCCTGCGCCGCATCCTCTGCCATAAATTCGTTTCGTGTCACCGACACAGCCGCCGCGATCACAGCTCGCTGATAGCGAATAACTAAGGTTTCAAACGCGGACTGCTCGCCTGCTAAAGTGAGCATCACCAAAGTTTCGTTTGTTTCATTTCGGTCAAGCAATATGCATTCTCCTTTCAAAAGCTTGGAAATTTCCTTTTTTTTAAGCGCTTGTCTTTAAGATACAAAAACGGAGTAAAAGGTTTGGTTTTTTTTGAAAAATGATGGGAAAAAGTTTTCTAAAAAAAAACAACGCCGTGCGGTTCGATAGCGGCGTTGCTTTTTCAAAAGGATTATTTCTTTTCGTTGATGACAAGTTCTTCTTCAACTTCTTTGTTTGCGTTTTCGTCGATATGTAACGCGTTTGCAACCTTTTTCTTGGCTTTTCTCCAAAGGATAACGGCGGTTGCGCTGACAGCGATCACGATACCGCTGATCGAGGTTACGAGAATACTGGTGGCGGCGGGATCAAGATAGCACGCCACGGGAGTGGTGAACAGTTCCATTTTTTTGCTCCTTTATATTTTTTCTTGGTTTTCATTTATCGAAATTATAACACAGATCAACCTGCTTGTCAAGAGGATAAGGCTATTTTTTGATCGGTGAGTTCTTCCATTCGGTCATTGCCTGCTTTGGCAGCGCCGATACTCCCTTGGCGACACCCCAAAATA
>JAFTXB010000167.1 GCA_017461825.1 Clostridia bacterium | reverse complement strand
CGCATGATCGG
Source organism: Clostridia bacterium (assembly GCA_017461825.1). Lineage (GTDB taxonomy): Bacteria > Bacillota > Clostridia > Oscillospirales > CAG-272 > UMGS1865. The sequence goes on along the minus strand of JAFTXB010000167.1, from coordinate 2,778 downwards.
TGAAAACATGCCGCCCGCAAAGGGGCAGCTCTGGATCACGCTGATGACGGTTGCTTCCACATCGGGGGCACTTGCAACGCAGGCTTTGGCTGTTCTCGGCGGCGTGACCGACAGTTATCGGGTGGTGTTTTACATCAGCGGCGGTTTCCTTTGCATCGTAGCGTTGCTTGTGTTTTTTGTTACTTTGCATCTGGAAAAAACGGGTGCTGTTAAGGTTGAGAGGATCATTCCCACCGCAGAGCATCGCAACGGTGTCGGTGCTCGCTTTCTTACGGCAGGCTTTGTATGTATGTCGGTTGTTACCATGCTAAACGGTGTTGTGCGAAATGCCGTTTCGTTTTGGATCCCCACTTTTTTGGTACAGTATCTCGAATATCCCAAGGAGCTTTCGGCAGGACTTGTCATGCTTCTTCCGCTATTCAACGTAGCGGGAACGGTGCTCACGCTGTGGATCTTTCAAAGATTGCGATGCGATGAAAAAAAGATGTGTGCCACGCTGTTTGTAGGGGTGATCCCTCTGTTTGCGCTTTTGTATATCTGCCGCGGCTCCTTCTCCTTTTTGTCGGTAGCGGCTCTGTTTTTTGCATCTGCTTTGATGATGGGGGTATGCACCCTTGTATTCAGCGTATATGTCCTGCAATTTCACGATACGGGTAAGCTTTCGGGTATTTCGGGATTCTATGATTTTGCGTCTTATATTTCCGCATCGGGGGCGAGCCTTTTGTTCAATGCTCTTATGGTCGGAAACAATTGGAATATGCTGATTGCGGTGTGGATCCTCATTGGTGTACTCGGTGCCCTGTGCTCGGGCGCGGCGTACTTTTTTGAAAAACGAAAGCGAACCGCGCAGTGAATCAAAAGACTCTTTTTTGAGAACAAATTCGAAAAAAGTTGACAAATACATTCTGTTGCGGTATAATGAAGAAAAGATGATATATGGGAGGCATTTATGTCACGTATTTATACCTCTGCCGATCAATTGATCGGCGGTACTCCGCTTTTGGAGCTGACGAATATTGAAAACATGCTTGGATTGCAAGCAACTGTATATGCAAAGCTGGAATATTTTAATCCTGCCGGTTCCGCAAAGGATCGTGTTGCAAAGGCAATGCTGGATGAAGCCGAACGCGCGGGAAAGCTCAACGCGGATACCGTTATCATAGAGCCGACCTCGGGGAATACCGGCATCGGCCTTGCGTCGGTTGCGGCGGCAAGGGGATATAAGGCAGTTATCGTGATGCCCGAAACGATGTCGCAGGAAAGGCGGACTTTGATGCGTGCCTACGGCGCCGAGCTTGTGCTCTCCGATGGCAAGCTTGGTATGCCCGGGGCGATCCAAAAAGCGAACGAGCTGGCAGAGCAGTATCCCAACAGCATTATTGCGGGGCAGTTTGAAAATCCCGCAAACCCAAAGGCACACCGCGAGACCACGGGCCCCGAGATCTGGAACGATACCGACGGCGAAGTGGATATATTTGTGTGCGGCGTGGGAACGGGCGGAACCGTTACGGGGGTAGGCGAATACCTCAAATCTCGCAATCCCGCGATCCGCGTGGTTGCCGTTGAGCCGCGTACGTCGGCATTTTTATCCACGGGCAAGGCGGGGGCACACGGTCTGCAGGGCATCGGTGCGGGTTTTGTTCCCAAGGTGCTCAACACCGAAATTTATGATGAGATCATCACCGTCAGCGACGGAGAGGCATATGAGACCGCGCGTATGATCGGAAAGCGTGAAGGCGTTCTTGTAGGTATTTCCTCGGGAGCGGCGGCATGGGCGGCGATTGAGCTTGCAAAGCGTCCCGAAAACGAAGGAAAAAAGATCGTGGTGCTCTTGCCCGATGCGGGCGACCGCTATCTCTCAACCGATCTGTTTTCGGAGTAATCATTCAGAGGTTAAAAATGGAGCAAAATACCAAATCAATTATCACGTTGGAGAAGTGTCAGCAGGAGTTGATGCGAAGCACGAAGGCGACCCTACCTCTGACGGTGCTTTTCTTTGTAATATGCACGGTAGCCGGCATTATATTTCTTGCGGTGGACAGCGAAAACTATCTTGGAAACATCCTTTTGATCGTCCTTGGAATTATTTGTATCGGCACGGCTGTGCTCCTTGCTTACTTTTATATCAGTTCTTATATCAAAATCAAAAAGGGCAGAATTGAGATCCGAGAGGACTCTTTGGCGCAGACCGCGGTTGAAACTGTGAGGCGGCGAACCAAACACGGATATACCTATCGGGAGCAAAAGGTTTTTTATTTTGCCGATCACGGCAGGTATGTAATAACCGAAAAGGACGGCGAGGCATTTCAGTATTCCGCAGAGGGCGACCGATTTTATTTGTTGCTCTATTGTGGTGAAAAAAAGCCCTTGCGCATCTACAACGAAAAAGTCTACGAGTACCGTGAATAAATATCGGAGAACGCTTTTATGAAAAACAAGACACTTCAAAAGCTCGTTTTATCGGGACTGTTTTTGGCAATTGGCTACGTGCTCCCCTTTCTCACGGGGCAGATCCAACAGATCGGCAATATGCTCCTTCCCATGCATATTCCCGTTTTGCTGTGCGGATTGATCTGCGGCTGGAAATACGGACTTGCGGTGGGGGCGATCCTGCCCGTGACGCGTTCGCTGATCTTTTCAATGCCCGTTCTTTACCCAAACGCGGTGGCAATGGCGTTTGAGCTTGCCGCTTACGGCTTTTTCATTGGCTTTTTTTACAAACGGCTTTCCCAAAAGGGCATTGTCGGAATCTATCTGTCCTTGATCCCCGCCATGCTG